>CAIMNS010000155.1 GCA_903842945.1 uncultured Burkholderiales bacterium | reverse complement strand
GACAGTTTAGATTTTAAGTCTCTTTGGGCTCAATATCCCACCAGTGATGAATTTCTAATATCGACTTATCTGCTCTCTGTTGACGAACTTCGTTCTATTCAAAATGAACGATTTATTGAACAAATGGATAGAGCTTGGAAAATCCCCTTCTATCAACTGCATTGGAAAAAGGAGGGGATGCTTCCTGGGGACATAAAAAGCTTGGATGATTTAAATGCTATCCCCCCTTTTGATGTAACGCATTTGAGAGATGCTATTGATCGATCACCGCCTTGGGGTGATTTTGTTGCATTAGATTTAGAGAAAAATAACCCTTTACCTTTAGTATTGCAAACCAGCGGCGGTACTACAGGGTTACCTCGAGCCATGCTTTATTCTCCCAAGGATCGAGAAGTGATGAACATCAACACTGGAAGACGCCTTTATATGCAAGGTGTTAGACCATTTGATGTTATACAAGTGATGCTCTCTTTAGGGTTGTCTAATGGTGGATTTTTAGTGAGGGAAGGTATTTGGAAGTATTCTGGTGCGATTCCCGTCATGACGGGTTCAGGTGCTCAAACACCCACTCTTAGGCAAATCGAGATTATGCAGGCTTGGAAAACCAAGCATCTAGTAGGGTTTCCAGCTTATATTCGTAAGATCGGTCAAGTCATGAAAAATGAATTGAATATGGATCCTAGATCTTTGGGTATCAAGAGTTTAATTCTACATTTAGGAGTCGACGATAGAGAATCACTGGAAGAACTTTGGGGTGCTAAAGTTTATGACACTTATGGTACCAATGAATGTGGATCACTTTCTGCTGAATGTGAATACCAATCGGGATCTCATGTTTTTGAAGATTCATTTGTTCTTGAAATTAAAAATATTGAAACCGGTGAGGATGCTTTACCCGGTGAAAAAGGTGTAATTTATCAAACCACTTTATTTAAACATGTAGCTCCACTTATTCGATTTAATTCTGCTGATATTTCGGCTTGGAGTCCTGGCGCGTGCGCTTGCGGGAGTCACCATAAGCGCCTGCAGAGAATTTTTGGTCGAAGTGATAACATGATCAAATTGAGGGGAACTAATGTATTTCCAGAGGCTGTTGGTGCAATATTGGGAAAATTAAACGGTGTGAACGGCGAGTATGTTTGTATCGTAGAAGACTTTGGAGAGAATTTCGAAGAGAAAATGACTGTTAAGTTCGAGATTCATCCAAATGTAGATGATGTGTCGCTTGTCGAGAAAAATTTTGCTTTGCGACTTAAGGAGTCCTTAGGCGTTAAATTATTGGTTCAATCTGTGGCCATTGGCAGTTTGGATGAGGTCACTGGTTTATCAAGCCAATCCAAGATTAAGCGTTTAATTGATTTACGAAAAAGTAGGAGTATTAAGTGATTCAGAAATTTTTTGATTGTCATTCCCATTGGGCTACAGAAAAAGGGTATCTGTTTCGAACGCAAGCAGAGCGTGATCAGCAAAAAAAAATCTGGCAAACCAACTTTCAGCTCTTTTCTGAAGACGAGCAAGCTCAATATTTCCGTGAACAAAACGTTGAAACAATTTTGGATATTTCATGGATCAAAGATCTTACCCTTGATGAGATGAAGCCTTACCATGATTATGTTTTTGATATTCAATCAAAAAATCGAGATGTCATGTTTGGCCAATGGATGCAATTTGATCCAAGGCGTCATGGTATAAAAGCAGTTGAAGAATTTCAGAGATGTGTTGAAAAGCGTGTCGGATTTGTGGGGCTGTGTGTAAACGGTCAAGTCACTGGTGTTCCTGCCTGCGATCCCTTATGGGATCCCTTTTACAAAGCCAGTATTGATGCCGGGTCGCCTGTGATGATCCTTGCTGGTCTGACTGGAATTGGTCAAGGGCTTCCTGGTGGAAAGGGAATTGTCCTTGATGACGGTCATCCTCGCCACATTGACAGAGTTGCGGCTCGTTACCCAGAGCTTAAAATTTTGGCTGCAAGACCTGCATGGCCATGGCAAGATGACATGTTGGCTATTTTGCTTCATAAACCGAATGTAAGTTACGAGTTACACGGCTGGGGACCTAAGCAGTTTACGCCAGCCCTTAAGAAAGAAATTGGAAGACGGATGCAAGATAGAGTCATGTTTGGCTGCGATTTTCCTGTCCTCAGGTACGAAAAAGTAATCCAGGACTGGACAGCTGAAGGTTACAGCGAATCAGTGCTTGAGAAAATTTTATGTTCTAACGCGCAACGCTATTTCACATAAGGACAGTGATCATGATCAACTTATTCAAATTAAAGTCCATCATCTATTCCATCAGTTGCCTAATATCATTGTGTGGTTTGCAAGTAAAAGCGCAAACTACAAATGAATTTCCACAGCGAGCTGTTAAATTGATCGTACCTTTTCCAGCCGGCGGTGCGACTGATGTCATGGCTAGACTTGTCGCTCAAAAATTGGGGGATATGTGGCTTCAACCAGTTGTAATTGAAAATAAAGCAGGCGCTACTGGTGCTGTAGGTTCAGTCTTTGTGGCCAAATCAACGCCAGATGGCTACACTATTTTGATGGGCACTGGGACAACTCATGCCGTTTCTCCGGCTACAAATCCTAACTTACCTTATAGTTTACGTGATTTTTCACCAATCTCTTTGGTTGCCACATTTCCTAATTTATTGGTTGTTCACCCATCTTTACCTGTAAAGAATATAGCTGAACTCGTTACTTATTTAAAGCAAAATCCAGGAAGAGTGAATTTTTCAAGCACTGGCAATGGAGGATCTGTTCATTTGGCCTCTGAGCTTTTTAAGCAAGCGACGAAAACTGATATGGTGCACATCCCTTATAAGGGAAGTGCTGAAGCGTTAAATGATCTCATGAGTGGACAGGTTCAATTAACGATTGATAATTTTTCAACTGTTTGGCCTTTGGTTCAAACCGGTAAACTTAGAGCTTTGGGTGTTGCTAGTTTAGATCGCTCTCAAAGTGCGCCAGATGTGCCCTCAATTTCAGAGACCATACCAGGATTTGAGGCAAATACTTGGGTTGGATTTTTTGCTCCAATTGGAACTGCCCCTAGCATTGTTCAAAAAATCTCATCTGATACTCAAAACGTTTTAAAAGAAAATAGTGTAGTTCAAAAATTCTTTTCCATGGGAGCGGTTCCCTCAGGCAACCAGCCTGATGCATTCAATGCTTTTGTTCAAAAAGATACGCAAAGGTGGAAAAATGTCGTGACTTCTGCTGGCATAAAGATAAATTAAAAATATTCTTACAGTTCAGCAGTTGATTTCTTAACAAAACACTAACCACTTGGCGTGGGGTCTTGATTTAACTTGTTTTGATTTGCATTATTGTTTTGTAGATTGGGTTATTTGTTTTAAATCCACTTGCTCTCAATATCATTCAACTTGAATTGTTCATCCATGAAATCAATAAAGACACGAACCTTTGCCGGTAGGTGAGTTTTATTTCGATAAGCAAAGTTGATTGAAAATTTTGGTAATTGCCATTCACTCATAATGGGAATTAAAGCGCCCGATTCAATATCATCATAGATGAGAGAACTGGCTTGAATCAAAATACCCAATCCAGCTAGCGCTGCAGATTTTAAGATCATTCCATCATTGGCTTTTAATGCACTTCGAACCTTAATCACTTCGACCTTTTCGTGCCGGGTAAAGTGCAGCTCTTCCGGTTTATGGATATAGGTGTAGAGTAAAAACTTGTGTTCTAGTAAGTCCGTGATGGTTTTTGGCGTTCCATATTTTTTGAGATAGTTGGGGGACGCTACGAGTATTCTTCTTGTGGAAGCCAACTTTCTGACTGTTATGTTGTTATTGGGTTCAACTTCGCGAGTTCTTATTGCGACATCAATTCCACTTTCAATGAGATCTAAATACCTGTTGACGGAAACCAATTCGACCTCAATTTTTGGATACTTTTTAAGAAAAAGTGGCAAAGAAGGTGTGATGTATTGAATGCAAAAAGAAGATGAACTGGTAATACGAAGTGTTCCAGTCGGTTCATTTGAAGCTTCACTTGCTGAAGACTCGGCTTCTTTGAGATCATCAAGAATATCTTTACATTTGAAATAGAAAAGATTTCCAACCTCTGTCAAACTAAGTCCTCTGGTATTGCGTTCAATCAGTCTTGCATTCAAGCGCTTTTCTAAAGAGCTTAACAGCCGACTGGCCGTTGCATTGGAAATACCTAGGGTTTCTGCTGATTTCGTCAAATTGCCTAGCTCTGCAGTCAAGACAAAAAGTTCAATTTGATTCCATTTGTCCATGGTTCACCTGTCTAGTTTTATTGAAAAACAGTATTTCAGAAATGTGTTGTGATCCTTCTTGTTTTACAAGTATATTGCTTAAAACGCTGATCATTTGATCATCTTTGTAAGAACTATATGAAACGGGATTAAAAATGAAACTAAAAGGACAAGTTGCAATCGTTACTGGCGCAGGACGAAATATTGGTGAAGATACGGCAAAGCTTTTGGCCTTGGAGGGTGCAAAAATTGCCGTTGTTGATTTTGATAAAGAGCGTGGCGACAAGGTTGCCGCCGATATAAATTCCAGTGGAGGACAAGCTCAAGCGTTTTTAGCAGATATTTCAAACGAAGGCGATATTTCAAAATTAATGCAGGATGTAGTAGCTTTGTGGGGAGGTATTGATATTTTGGTCAATAACGCTGCGATTTCAGACAACAAACATATTCTTGAGATCACCAAAGCCGAGTGGGACAAAGTGCTTGCTGTCACTTTGACTGGACCATTTTTAATGAGCAAGTTGGCTGCAGCGGAGATGGTCAAAAAAGGCTCTGGTGGAAAAATTGTTAATGTTGGATCCACCTCTGGGTTTTATGGTCGCAAGAGGGCGGTGGCCTACGCCTCAGCAAAGGGTGGCTTGGTTGCTCTGACTCGAGCGATGGCAGTTCAATTGGCGCCCCATGACATTAGGGTTAACGCTGTGATCCCCAACAAAATTGGATCACCAGTTGGGAAAAGTGAGTTCGATCCAACACGCCCCGTGGTGAATCTTCGTGGCCGTAATGGCGTACCGATGGATTTAGCCCGAGCGGTTTTATTTTTGGTCAGTGATGATTCTGACTTCATCGTTGGCGATACCTTGTTTGTGGACGGCGGTGTCTCAGCAATGATGGTCGGCGATTAATCAGGAATTCAGCTAACTATGAAAAACAGGTATAGATTAGGGGTTGATGTCGGTGGTACACACACTGACTTGGTGTTGCTTGACATGTTAAGTGGTGAGTTGATGGTTGAAAAAGTTTCAACCACACCTGGTAACCCTGCTCAAGGCGTTCAAAATGGAATTGCAAAGTTGATTGATCGTGGCTTTAGAGCGCAGGACATTGAGTTCTTTTCTCATGGTACGACCATCACGACCAATGCTTTGCTAGAGATGCGAGGTGCGAAGGTTGGTTTGCTCATCACGAAAGGCTATCGCGGTATTCAAGAGGTTCAAAATCAAGCAAGAGATACAACCCTATTCGATTACTTTTATAAAAAACCCACACCCATTGCTCCCCAAAGCTTGACCCAAGAAATATCTGAAAGATTGGATCATTCGGGGCAAATTCTTGTTGCCTTGGATGAAGAGGCCGTGAGACAAGCTGCGCGAGATTTAAAGGCTGCAAATGTGGCTTCAATTGCAGTCTGTTACTTGTTTTCATTCATGAATCAAAGTCATGAACTGAGGACGCGTGAAATCCTTCATGAGGAATATCCTGGTGTTTCTGTTTCCTTGTCCTCTGAAATTTTACCTCGCATCAGAGAGTGGGCAAGGATGTCGACAACACTTCTTAATGCGTATTTAGAACCTGTCTTGGTTCAGTACATTTCCCTTTTGAACAAGGGTCTTGATGAGATGGGTGTTTTAACCTCACAAAGGTTTTTGATGCAATCCAATGGCGGGGTGATGCCATTTTCAGCGGTGATTGCTGGCGGTAAAAGTGTACATACTTTATTGTCTGGTCCGGCTGCTGGAGCCAAAGCCAGTGCATATTTGGCTGAGGAGACTGCTAAAAATGGATTGGTCACCGTTGATATGGGGGGTACAAGTGCTGATATTGCCTTCATTGAAGGAGGTGTACCCTTAGAAGTCACTGAAGGTGTGATTGCAAGAAGGCAAGTCGATGTTCCAGCACTTGACATGACAACCATTTCTGCTGGAGGTGGATCGATTGCTTGGGTTGATGATGCGGGATTTTTGAACATTGGCCCTCAAAGTGCAGGTGCTGTCCCAGGTCCAGCGTGTTATGGCAGGGGAGGAACGCGGGCAACCGTGACGGATGCAGATTTGATTTGTGGCTACATCAACCCGGAGTATTTCCTCGGAGGGTCTCAGACCTTAAGTCTTGAAGCAGCGAAGCTGGCCATTACACAGGAGGTTGCTCAACCCTTGAATTTGAGTTTGTATGACGCAGCTGCAGGCGTGCGTCATATTGTTGATATGAAAATGGCTGATGAAGTGCGTGTATTTGCCGCTCGTAGAGGTGTGGATTTAACGAATTTTACGCTTTTGCCATTTGGTGGGGCGGGTGCAGTGCATGCGGTGGCCGTCGCTGAAGAACTTGGCATGAAGCGGATATTGGTACCCGCCAGACCAGGGGCATTTTCAGCTTTGGGACTTCTATGCACCGATGTGGTTCATGATCACATGCGATCCGATTTGAAACCCTTGGAGATGATTTCAGCTGATATGGCAGAAAAAATTTACGAAGAGTTACAGCAAAAAGCAGTTGATGACTTGATCACTGAAGGTTTGGATCCTGGAAAAGCATATTTTTCAAGAGAAATTGATTTGAGGTACACAGGACAAGGCTACGAGTTACGCACTTCTTTAGAGGGTCTATTTTCTGGCAAGTTGTCACCCAAGTCTTTAAGTGCAGTTCGCAGTCGATTTGACGAACTTCATGAAAAAATACATGGACATTCAGCCGCAAATCGCTCGGTTGAAGTTGTGAGTTACCGACTTCGTGTGAGCGTTCAAGTGCCCAAATATCAGCTCAAAATACAGGTTGCAACATCCAAGGACATGGGTAACCCTATTAAGGGCGAACGTCTCATTTACCCCAGAGGCGATGAAGCTGAGCATGCGGTCGTCTATGAGCGCGAACGTTTATGGGTTGGGGACACTTTCAAAGGGCCTGCGATCGTTGAGCAGTTTGACGCAACCACCGTGATTCCCAAAGGGTGGAGTGCAACAGTTGATGCGCACCTCAATTTAATTTTGGAGCATATTTAACATGGACGCCATCACCATTCAGGTTTTACGAAACAAGATCGCAAGCTTGGTGGAAGAGATGCATTATCACTTCTACCGTTCCGGTTATTCTTCCATCATTCGGGAATCAAGGGACTTCAGTTGCGTCATACTGGATAAAAATGGTCGATTGATCGTCGCTCCTCCCATGTTCTTTCATGCCCCCGTCTATCGGCATTTGGTGCGTCGAATTCTAGAGCTGTATCCCTTGAGTGCAGGCGAATCAGGCATCAAGGAGGGGGATGTATTTGTGTCCAATCATCCCTATGAAGGGGGTTTGCCGCATGTGTCTGATATGGCCTTTGTCTCACCTGTTTTCCACGCTGGAGAAATCATCGCTTTTGCCGGAAGTATCGCTCATAAAGCAGATATTGGCGGCACCGTGCCGGGATCGACCTCTGCCAATGCAACTGAAATGTTTCAAGAAGGTTTGCTGCTTCCCCCTTTAAAAATTTGGAATTCTGGTCAAGAACTTCCAGATATTGAACGATTGATTCTAGCCAACAGCCGTCAACCCGAATTGGTGCGTGGAGACATGCGAGCTCAAATAGCCATCACTCGAATGGGAGTGACTCGAATGAGTGAATTGTGTCATCGCTTTGGGTCTGAAACCTTAAAGGACGCATTTGTTGCTATTTTGGGCGGTGCTGCATCACAACTGCGCAAAGAAATTGAGAAATTGCCTGAGGGCAGTTCCTATGCAGAGGGGTTCTTTGATTCAGATGGCTTTGATATTGAAACCCCCGTCAAACTTGCGGTCAACATCAGCATCCAAAATGGTAAAGCCATGTTTGACTTCTCTGGCAGTGGACCTCAAACCAAAGGACCTATCAATCTTAGGCCCCCCATGGTAGAAGCCTGTGTTTTTTATTCTCTTCTTGGTAGTTTAGGGCCTACTCTCCAATTCAACGATGGCATGCTGGATGTTCTAGAGTTTAAATATGCCCCACGCACAGTCACCAATTCTCAAGCGCCTGCTTCAGTGTCGAATTATCAAATGACCAATTTGAAATTGGTTGACGTGATCTTGGAAGCTTTGGCTCATTTCAATCCCCAGCGGGCAACAGCCAATGCCGGCTCATCAAGTGCTTTAGGCATTGCATGGGCAAAGGGACGTCCAGGCCAGTCCAATCTTCAATACGAGATCATGGGTTCTGCATACGGTGGAGGCATGGGCCACGATGGTGCTTCAGGTACTGCAACGCATCTGAGCAACTTGCACATCACACCCATTGAGATTCTAGAAACCGAATATCCGTGTCGGATTACACGTTTTGAATTGATGGCAGATACAGGAGGCGCAGGTGAGTGGAGAGGGGGTTTGAGTTATCAGCGGGAATATGAACTTCTTGAAGATGCGATTGTGACTCGACGTTTTGATCGCACTCGATTCCCTCCAAATGGCATCAAAGGTGCAAAGAACGGAAGTCGAAGCCGATTTGTCATGCGTGTGGGCTCTTCCAGCGAAGAAGAAATAAGGAATTCTGGTCGATTTCACATGAAAGCTGGGGAGCGATTCATGTTGCAAAGTGCAGGAGGTGGAGGCTATGGAGAGCCGAGTCACCGAGACCCAGAAGCCTTGGCTCAAGACATTGCTGAGGGTTATGTCAGTCATCAAGCTCAATTGAGCGATTACCGTAAAAATTAATTCAAAAAAGGAGACAAAAGTGGTTAACAGTAAAGAGCGTGTAGGTGTCATAGGCGCTGGTCGAATGGGCTTGGCGATCGTTAAGCATTTGGTCCGTGCGGGCTATGAAGTTTCAGTGGTGGATATCAAAGCAGACAACATAGCGTCTGCTGTTAAGTTAGGTGCAACACATGAGTTGAGTCCTCATTCGCTTGGTGAGAAGAGTGATTTTGTTATTCTAGGTGTTGGCTATGACGACGAGGTCAATGAAGTGGTTCTCGGCCCAAATGGGGTGCTCAATGCCTTGAAACCTGGTTCAATCATTGCAGTGTCGTCTACAGTCGCGCCAGATACTGTCAAAGATTTGAGCATCAAGGCCAATCTCAAGGGCGTCTCAGTTTTGGATGCTCCAATTTGCCGCGGTCGATGGTTCGCTGATGAGGGGAAATTACTTGCTCTTTTTGGTGGTGATGCAAAAGTTGTTGAGCGTGGAAGAACTGTGTACTCTACTTTTTGCTCAGACATTTCCCACCTGGGGGAGGTCGGACACGGCCAGGTCGGTAAGGCCATCAACAATCTATTGCTGTGGGTGAATTCAATTGGGCTGATTGAAGCTGGTCGAATTGCTGAGTCAACTGGTATTGATCTCGTGGTATTGCGCGACGCATTGCAGATGAGTTCTGCAAAGTCTCAGGCACTTGAAGATTGGGATCAGATCACTTTTACCTGGGCCTTGAAGGACATGCAAATCGTCTCTAAGATGACCGATCAAGCTGGCCTGTCTTTACCCATCACTGGAGCCATCAAAGAACTGGTCAAGGAAGGAAGGCGAATCAAAGCCACAAATCCGCCGAGGTGGACCGGGACAAAATAATAGACGTCAAAAAATATCTTTCCAGGAGACACGATCATGATAAAAAAATATTCACTTAGATTTTTCTTTTTCTTAGCTTTCTTGATCTTAGGAACTGCATGGGCACAAGACTATCCCATGAAGCCAGTGAAAATGATAGTTCCTTATCCAGCTGGCGGAACTACAGATGCCTTGGCAAGGCTCGTGTCGATCAAACTGGCCGCCAAATGGGGACAACCCGTGATCGTAGAAAATCGAGCAGGAGCCAATGGCAACATAGGAGCTGAATCAGTGTGGCGCTCAGCTCCTGATGGTTATACCTTGATGTTCACATCCCCTGGAACGCTTACAACCAACAAAAGTCTGTATGGAAATATTGGGTACGAACCTGAAACCTTTACCCCTGTTTCGCTTTTGGCGGCCAGCTCGAATGTACTTATCATGCGTCCTAGCTTAGGTGTGGATAATTTATCTCAATTCATTGCGTACGCAAAAAATCACCCAGACGAAATTAACTACGCCTCCCAAGGAGCTGGAAGCACCTCACATCTTACAGCGGAGTACTTTAAAACAACTGCAGGCATCAAAGCCGCTCACGTGCCTTTCAAAGGTAGCGCTCCGGCAATCATGGAGCTCTTATCCGGGCGCGTGGACATCATGTTTGTGGAATTAAGTTCTGTTTTAAGGTACATCAAAGCTGGTAGCGTTCGAATCTTAGCCGTCTGTAGTGACAAAAGAAACCCATTGTTTCCAGAAACTCCTGCTATGACAGAGATTTTTCCGGGGTTTTCGTCTAGCACTTGGTTTGCTTTGGCCGCTCCGCCAAAAATGCCTCCTCCTCTCGTAGCTAAACTAACGCAAGCGATGGTTGAAGTTTCAAAGCAACCAGAAGTCATCAAGCGTTTGGATGAGTTAAGTCTTGATGCTGTCGGAAGCAATGCTCTTGAATTGGCTCAGTTTGTTAAACAAGAAACTGAACGTTGGGACCGAGTCATTAAAATAGCAGGCATTAAGATGGAGTAAGTAAATTTGATTGGACAAACTGCAAAAAGAGAGAGATTTCACTCTCTTTTTTTAATGTTAATCTTGTAATTCAATGTGAGCATCCTTGATTACTTTTGCATAGCTCAAAAGGTCTTGTTGGTACTTGATTGAAAAATTCTCTGGTGTGCTACCTACAGCTTCATAACCCCAATTGGGTAATTTACCTTTGATTTCAGATGAATTAAGAACTTTGGAGATTTCGGTCTGAATTTTTCTTTCAATGGATATTGGAGTACCTGGGGCGGCAAAAAGTCCAAGCCAGCCCGTATGTTCAAAATTGGGCACACCACTTTCGCTGATGGTGGGGACCTCTGGAATCGCATCTGATCGCTTTGTACCGGTGGTCGCTATAATTTTTAATTTACCTGCTTGCATAGGACTGATAACTCCGGACAGAGGTGATATGACTGCGCCAATGTAACCTGAAAGTAATGCTTGGTTCATGGGTGCATCTCCTTTGTAGGGGATGTGTGTCAGTTCTAAATTTGCACTTATTTTTAGCAGTTCCATCACCAGATGTGGGGCAGAGCCCTGTCCAGTAGAGCCATAATTCAATGTATTAGGTTTTACACGAGCTACATTCAAAAAATCAGAAAAATTATTCACCCCTATAGAAGGGCTAACAGCAAGTACCAAATAGGAAGACATAATTTGGCTGATTGGCGATAGATCTTTTTTGGCATCGAACGGTAATTTTTTATAAAGACTTGGAGCAATCGCGAGACCATGTGTTGTCAGTAACAGGGTATACCCATCTGGAGCAGATTTTGCAACTGCATCTGCTCCAATGATTGCACCTGCTCCAGGTTTGTTTTCAATCAAAAAAGGCTGCTTGAGCGATTCGCCTATTTGTTGTCCAAGGGTTCGGGCTACTGTATCGACTGCACCTCCTGCAGGGAAGGGCACCACGATTCGTACGGGTTTGACCGGCCAATTTTGGGCTGAAGCCCCATTCATTGATGAAAAGCTGAGAATGATGAAATTGAAAAATAGATACTTTTTCATCTTAAAAACATGACTGTTGAATGAGTATTTCATCAAACCCTCTTTTTAGCTTTATTTCGCAATTCGTTGGTCGCTTTGATGTCAACGTTTCCAGATTTCAACACGGCTACTTTATAAATTTTCTTGGCACTGTCTTTACAAATGTATTCTTGTCGAAGATCATTTTTAACGCGTTCTGGGTCCCTTTCATCCGGCGGGCCAAATCCACCACCCCCGCCAGTCAACAAGGTAAAGGTATCCCCCTTGTTGAGCCTTTTTAACAAGACCTTTGCATTGGTGAATTTATCCAAAACCTCGCCGGATTGATTCAAGTTGACTTGGTTTCCCATGCCACTCAATCCGCCATCTAAACCCCAGGGCTGACAATGCATTCTGTCGACCTGTGCGTTGAAATTCATACCAGATCTTGCCATGATGATTTGCTCTGTACCTAGTCCACCCCGAAATCTTCCTGGGCCTCCTGAGTTTTGTCTAAGGCCGTGTTTGAGATACATCAATGGGAATTTTGCTTCCATTTGTTCTATCGGATTGTTGTGTGTATCACCATCGTTCATGCAAACTGTTGCCGACATGCCATCTTCATTGTGTTTGGCCCCCCAGCCCCCCCCTGAAGGTCCGACACTGCTTAAAAAGAAACGACCATCTTTAGGAGAAATACCATTCACCATCGCTAGCCCTAGATCAGCATGATGCCCAGCAATGACTTTGTCAGGTATCGCAGCGAACATGGCTTTGAATATTGAATCAATGACCGTCATGGGATAAGTCATCCACCATCGCATGGCAGCGGGTTTGACCGCGCTTACAACAGTTCCCTGCGGAACAATCGTCTCTAGAGCTCTAAAGCTACCTTCGTTGATGGGGTAATCTGTTGCGGAAGTTAAGCACTTGTAGGCAACTTGAGCGCACGAAATGCCGGTACTAGGTCCAGAGTTGTAAAAGCCACGAACTTGTGGGCTAACACCACTAAGATCAATCGTCATGCGATCGCCTTTTTTGATGACCTTCACTTTGATGGGCACACGTTTACCGATTTCAACACCATCATCATCCATGAACGACTCGGCCTCGTAAACGCCATCTGGGATCGCCCTCGTTTGAGCTCTGGCTTTTGCCTCTGAGATGTCCATGATTCGATCTATCGCATTCAACACGGGTAACTGACCATAGCGGTTCAAGAGTTCTAGAAATCTCTTTTCTCCTGTGGTCACGGCAATAATTTGAGCCCTTAAATCTCCCATGGCTCTTTCTGGCATGCGTACATTGTTTCGGATGATGTCAACCAGATCTTGATTGATCACACCAGCAGTTTGATATTTCAAAATGGGAACTTGAATTCCTTCGGAGAAAATATCGGTGGTAACGCCGCCTAAAACCCCTCCAACATCTGGCCAATGGGCCATGCAGCAGGACCAACCAGCCAGATTTCCCTCGTGGAAAATGGGTATGCTAAAAGTAAAATGATGAAGATGTGATCCAGTGATGTAAGCATCGTTGGTCACTAAAATGTCGCCGGGACCAATATTTTCTCCAAAATGTTTAATTTTTTCCTTGATCGTGTTGGACATCCCTCTGATAAAGCTAGGTAAACCCAGCCCAATCGATACTGTATCGCCCTTGGCTGTATAAAGGCCTACGGTAAAGTCCAAGGCCTCGTAGATGATCATGTTGTAGGCCGTGCGCATGAGGTTAATTTTCATTTCCTCTGTGACAGCGAGTACACCATTTCTCACAATTTCAGTAAGTACAGCATCCGCTCTAATTACTTTGGATTTTGCTTTCACTGTCATGCAAAGCTCCCTTGAATATCTATAATTAAATTGCCGTAATCATCCACTCGCAAACGATCTCCTGGCTGTACGACAGTGATCGACGCATATTCTTCAATCAGTGCTGGCCCATCAATCTTGTTGCCAGCTTTGAGATGTTCTCTGTTGTAGGTTTGTGTTGGGACAGAACTTTTAAGTTCTGAAAAATAGACCAACCTTTGTCCATTGAGCGCTGTTTTTGGCGGTTTAGAGCTGCCCTTGGGAATTTTTTCGAGCTGGGGTTTTTTCATCACTCCACAAACCGTAGCTCTAAGGCTGACGATCTCCCCAGCTTCTTGGGGCGCACAGGTGCCATAACGTCTTTGGTGTACAGCATCAAATTGGTTTTTGATCGCCTGTCGATCCCCTTTTTTGAGTACATCGGGATGCAGATCCACTGTCACTGGGTGCTCTTGACCAACGTACCTCATATCTGCGGCAAATCCAAGGGTCACTTTAGAAGGTTTGATGCCACTGGCGGCAAGGGATGCTTTGCCTTGCTTGACCAATTCATTGAATACTTTTTTCAAATCAGAAAATGAAACATCCGATAGTTTCGTGAACCACGTTTTAACAAAATCGTACCGAAGGTCGGAATGAAGCATACCAAATGCGCAAAAATGACCAGGCCCTTTGGGTATGATGACCTTGCTCATACCAATTTCCCTTGCAATGGCCGTTGCGTGAAGTGGTCCCGCTCCTCCATAAGCGATCAGTGGAAATGAAGCTGCATCCAGCCCTCTTTCAGTAGATACTCCCTTGACGGCATAAGACATCGTGGTCGTTGCTATTCTGAGTATCCCGTCTGCTGCTTGCAAGGTTTTAAGTCCCAATGGCTTGCCCACATTCTTTTGAATAGCCTTCTCTGCAGCTTTTATATCCAGTTGCATTTCTCCGCCTAAGAATCTGTCTGTCGCAAGTCGACCTAAAACCAAGTTGGCATCTGTCACCGTTGCATATTCACCGCCTTGTCCATAGCAGGCCGGCCCAGGTTGAGCTCCTGCGCTTTTAGGTCCTACAGTTAAAGATCCCGACTCATCGACTTTGGCAATGCTGCCGCCTCCCGTTCCAACTTCAAAGACGTCGACCATGGGAATTTGAACAGGCAGTGCTTGGTTGTAGCCACCAATCAAGGCCGCAGATGTTGTTAATATTTCACCTTCATAAATCACACCTGCTTTTGCGGTCGTTCCACCCATATCGAACGCGACAGCATTTAAGATGCCTAGTTCTCTACAAAGTGCTTGTGCTCCCACCACACCGGCAGCTGGTCCAGACTCCAGCATACGAATGCACTGCTCTTGCGCTTGTTGTGATTCATAGAGGCCGCCAGTTGATTGAACAATCAGAAATGAGCCTTTGAATCCTTCGGTGTGAATGTGATCATTGATTTCGGCGACATAGTCACTGACTTTTGGACCGATATAAGCGTTGGCGACGACGGTTGAGCAGCGCTCAAATTCTCTGTATTCTTGGGAAAGTTCATGCGAGGCTGTTACAAAAGCTTTGGGCATTCTTTCTAAAACAATTTTTTTGACCCTTTCTTCGTGGGCGGGATTTTTGTAGCAGTGAAACAATAAAATTGCAACCGATTCAACCCTTTCTTCAATCATTTTGTCGCAAAGAGCGTGAACGCCTTGTTCATCCAAAGGTAGATATATTTCACCTTCTGCAGTAATTCTTTCCTTGACCTCTAAGCAAAGTGCTCTTTCAACCAAGGGAATGTGCTTGCGAAAGAAAAGGTTATAAGCATCTGGTCGATTGATCCTTCCGATTTCGTAGATGTCACGAAATCCCTCTGTGATCAGAAGCGCGGTTTTCGACCCCGTGCGTTCAAGCATGGTGTTGATCGCAACCGTTGATCCATGTAAAAAAAGTGAAGCGTCAGCGTATTGAGTCTTGGCTTTATCGACCCCATCTGAAATTCCATCGACAAGTTTATGAGGTGTTGAGAGAGACTTGCCCAATAAAAGTTTGGATGTTTTTTCATCAAAGGCGGCAACGTCTGTAAAAGTGCCGCCGATATCGGCAGCTAGCCGTGTTTTGAATTTTCTTTGCATAAAAAGTAGATTGATAATTGTCTGATCGTCTTGGATAATACAGAATTGATTTTGAATTCAGATAGGGGTATTCACCGTTTTTTGTAGGGGTCGTTCATAGAATTAATTTTTAAATAAATTACCCAAGCTATCAAGTTCAGTGAGTTTTATTCAAGGATTCAATGGTGTTAGATAAATCTTTTAAAACTCTCATGGTGATGCTTGGTGGAGGAGGTTCAATAGCGATGTTCTTAAGGAGTTCAGATACACTTCCTGTTGTGCCTTCTATGTATTGAGCGTATTTCTTGAGCCATTTGATGAAGTCCACTTCATTGCTGTATTTTTCATTTAAAAAATCAATGATATTTATTTCTAAATCATTGACAGCAAGTCCAGGCATGGAGCCATTGCAACTGCAACCATAATTCAGTGATAAGTGAACTTGTGATATTCGATTCCATTGCCCAAGAAGTTGAACAGCTAAAAGCTCTGTGTTGATTTTCATGGATGAACTCGCCAATGCCCTGCCTCAGTTGACTTCTATCTTCAAGTCTTTGATCATTTTTTTGTATTTTTCAAGGTCGTCTTTGATCAAATCTTGAAATTCTTGCGTGCTTGAAGCGATTGGCGAATAACCAAACCCATTCAATCGCTCACGAACTGATTTGTCTTGCAAAGCACGGTTGATTTGAGCATTGAGCTTTTGAACGATGTCCTTGGGTGTGTTAGCTGGTGCCAATATGCCACTCCAAGATGAAAAGTTATATCCTTTTAGTCCTGCTTCATCAAGCGTGGGTGTATCGGTCAATGCAAAGGAACGATTCAAGGATGTTACGGCCAGTGGCCTTAGACGATTTGAACGTATGTTAGGTAAAGGACCTGTCAGGCTATCAAACACCATGTCGACTTCACCCTTCAAAAGAGCTAGCGTCATGGGTCCATTTCCTGAGTACGGAACGTGAACGATTTCAACGTTGGCCATGTATTTGAAGTACTCAGCTGATAAATTCAAAGCGCTACCAGCACCAGATGATCCATAAGTGAATTTATTTGGTTTTTCTTTGGCCAATCGAATTAAATCTTTGATATTTTCTGCTTCAAAGTCAGTTCTAACGGCTACGACCAAGGGGTTGGTGACCAGAGTACTGATGGGTGTGAAGTCCTTGATTGGATTCCAATTGACTTTTTGTAGGTGAGGTTGAATGCAATGACCTGAGGTGGTAAATAAAAGCGTATATCCATCAGGTTGCGAACGTGCCACGAATTCTGTGGCGACACTTCCGCCAGCTCCAATTTTATTTTCTACGATGATTGATGCATTGAATTCATCTGTTATTTTTTGTGTAACTATTCGAGCCACTGCATCTGTTCCCCCACCAGCGGGAAATGGGACAATGAGCTTGATGGTTTTTGTTGGAAAGTTGGTTTCAGCAAAAACCGTTGTCTGATGCAAGAGCATGACTGAAAACAATAAAAAGGTATTCGTTAAATAAAAGGATAACTTCATGGTCGTTGTAGGTTGAGGGTTTATCAACCATCATTATCTAGTAATTTTTTTGTCCAACGATGTTCACTTCTCCTCAGTTCCTATGAATTTCTTGACTTATTGACGTTTACCCTTGGTGTTTTGTTTCTTGTTTCGAATAAAAATATACTCAGAAAAACGAGGGCTTGTTTTTTTAAAAAGTCCATATGTTTCTTAAAGATTTTTAATTTTCCTTTGCTTCTTTTGAGGTGTCAACGTGCCGTATATCAACCGTCGTCAGGCCATCCTTGCTTCACTTGCAGGGATTTCTTCTTCATCGATATGGAGAACTGCTGAGGCCCAAAGTTCAAAAATTACTCGAATCATCATTGGTTTTCCGCCTGGGGGTGGGGTTGATACAGCTTTGAGGCCTTTGGTGCAGAGCATGTCGGATGCATACCCTGGTGGGCTCATCATTGAGTCCAAACCAGGGGCGGCAACTCGCCTTGCCGTTGAATATGTTAAAAACAGTCCGCCCGATGGGTCAACCATGTTGTTCACCCCTGACTTTTCATTAACGCTTGCACCCTTTAGCTTCAAGAAACTGAACTACGACCCCATAGCTGATTTCAGTCCCGTTGCCATCGTTAATTCAAGCCCACTTGTTTTGTGTGTTGGACCCAGCGTCCCCGAAGCGGTTCGAACGCCTTCTGAATTTATTGCTTGGTGTAGGCTTAATCCAAATATGGCTGCCTATGCATCAAGTGGTGCTGGAGCAGCGCCTCACTTTACAGGGGTCATGTTCTCTAAAGCCTCCGATTGTCCGCTTCTTCATGTTCCCTACAAGGGCAATGCTCCGGCACTTGTAGATGTGATGGGCGGCCAGATAGCTTGTGTCTTCAGTTCTTTGGGGGAAGCTCTTCCAAGGTTAGGAACATCCAGGCTTAGAGCTCTTGCAACCACTGGACTTAAAAGAAGTCGTTTTTTACCCGATGTGCCGACCATGGTGGAGCTAGGTTATGGTGATTTAGTTTCAGAGCCTTGGTTAGGTCTATTCATGCCTGCCAATACACCCAAAAGCATCATTTCAAGAACCTCAGTCCTGGTCAACGATGCGCTCAAGCAACCCGCTGTAAGGGATTCCTATGCCAAGCAAGGAATTGAGCCTATTCAGAGCACCCCAGAAAATACAGTGGCACTCTTGAAAGCTGATTTGAATCGTTGGGGAAATATTGTGAAGTCATCAGGTTTTATCCCTGAAGAGTAACAATGCCTTGATGATTTAACCATCAGCCTGTCATTGAGGGTCTTCGTAACCGCTCTTACTTAGCAGCTATGGGGAACGCTGGTAGTTTGCCAATGTCGCGAGGATCGTGCTGGATCACGACTGTTGCCTTGAGGTTGGCGGCAGCCTTCTTGAAGCGCTCAAGAGATGCGACCGTGTCGCCTCGATGAAAGTTAAAGGATGGCACACCGTTGCTATCGTAATTTTCGTGGAAGTGAGCGAGATCCCCAGTCAAGAGAAAATTGCCAGCGTCCTTGAGTCGAACCATCACGCTGTTGTGCCCTGGGGTGT
>CAIMNS010000154.1 GCA_903842945.1 uncultured Burkholderiales bacterium | reverse complement strand
TTTATCGTGGGTCACTAGCACGCTTTGAGTTGCAACTGCTTCAAAAAGGCGTGTGTCGTCGATGACCACTGCACAGTGGATGCTCCAAGTTGGCAGTTTGGCTTCGAGTTCTTAGGTCTAAGAAAAAAGGGACATACAGAAAAATAGATAAGATACATACAATCTGCAATGCATCTTTAGATTCTTTGAACTGGAGCACTTCGATGACGATTCTCATTCGGAAACATGTCGACAACGCCCCCTTGGGCAGTGAAATCACGTCCAAGCCCCTCTACGACAACCGCCGTGCCTTGATCAAAGGTTTGGCCATGGGCCTTGGACTGGGCACACTAGGCGGCGCTCAGTGGGGAATGAACAGTGCCTTGGCTCAAGGTGGCCCCTCCTCGATGCCAGCTCGGCCTGGCAAATTGGCTCCTCTTTCCAGTGTTCCCTCCAAGGTCAGTGGCGCTCTCGTGATGGAAAAAATCACCCCTTACCCAGATGCGGCGAGCTACAACAATTTTTATGAGTTTGGCACCGACAAGTCCGATCCTGCTAGAAACGCTCACACCTTGCAAACCAAAGGCTGGAGTGTCGAGATCGAGGGCTTGGTCAAAAAGCCTGGGAAACTCAATTTGGAAGACCTCCTCAAAATGAGTGCGCAAGAAGAGCGCATTTACCGACTGCGCTGCGTGGAGGGTTGGTCCATGGTGATCCCTTGGATTGGGTACTCTTTGTCTGAACTGATCAAACACGTGGAGCCCTTGGGCAGTGCGAAGTATGTGCACTTCATCTCTCAAGCGGACCCCAAAACCATGCCCTTTGTGGGCTCAGGCGTTTTGGATTGGCCCTATGAAGAAGGATTGCGCATGGACGAGGCCATGAACCCTTTGACGCTTTTGAGCTTTGGCATGTATGGAGAGATCTTGCCCAATCAAAGCGGCGCACCTGTGAGGTTGGTGGTGCCTTGGAAGTATGGCTTTAAAAGTGCCAAATCGATTGTCAAGATCAAGTTCTCTGACAAACAACCTGCCACCGCTTGGAACAAGGCCGCTGCCAACGAGTATGGTTTTTACTCCAATGTGAACCCCAATGTGGACCATCCCAGATGGAGTCAGGCCACTGAGAGACGGCTGGGTGAAGATGGCGTCTTTGCCAAGCGCAGAAAAACGCTGATGTTCAATGGCTATGAAACGCAAGTGGCCTCGATGTACGCGGGCATGGATTTGAAGAAAAACTTTTGAACGTGGCCAAGCGCTCATGGAAAGCGCTCGTGCAAGCGCAGTTGTTGAGCGCTTGGGCCAAGCCCCTGCTGATCCTGCTATGTGCTTGGCCAGGCACGCTGCTGCTCCTGAGCGCTTTGGGTAGCGCTTGGGGCTCGGACTTGGGGCCCAACCCAGCGGAGGCCTTGATCCGGCAAAGCGGAGACTTGACCCTTCGCGCCCTGTGTTTTGTTCTGGCGGTGACGCCTTTGAGGCTTTTGAGTGCCATGCCCGCCCTGGGGCGATTCAGGCGCATTTTGGGATTGAATGTGTTTGCTTATGCGCTCTTTCACCTGCTGTGCTATGCATGGCTGGACATGGGATTTGAATGGGAAGACATTTATCTAGACATCTTAAAACGCCCCTTTATCTATGTGGGTTTTACGGCCTTTGTTTTGTTGAGCGCCTTGGCGCTCACATCGAACAACGCAACGATCGCTTGGATGGGCGCTCAACGCTGGCGGCTTTTGCACCGCTTGGTCTATGTGATCGCCCCTTTGGCGGTCTTGCATTTCTATTGGATGCGAGCTGGTAAGCAGCGCTTTGGGGACGTGATCTTGTATGGGTCGATCTTGGCGCTCTTGTTGCTGTTTCGTTGGATCTGGAAGATCAAAACCAAAAAAGTTCAATCATCGAGCGCTCAGGCATCAAGTGTTCAGGCAGGCAAAGTCTAAAGAGGTCGTCAATCCAGCAATCGCTCCAAATGAAGTTGGTCTTGCGTGCTTTCTCTTTTTCGAATGAGTTGACTCGATGAGCCGTCCACCAAGACCTCTGCGGCGCGACCTCTGGTGTTGTAGTTGCTGGACATGCTCATGCAGTAGGCGCCGGCTGACAAAATAGCCACATGCTCACCGACCTGAACGTTGAGGCTTCGATCGTGACCCAACCAGTCGCCACTCTCACAAATGGGTCCCACCACATCAAAGACGCCCACTGGGGTTCGCTCGTGAAGGGTGAGCGGCACAATTTCGTGAAAAGCTTCGTACATGGCCGGTCTTGGCAGATCGTTCATGGCGGCATCGATGATGCAAAAGTTTTTTTGCTCACCCGGCTTCAAGTACTGCACTTCAGAGACGCAAACACCCGCATTGCCCACCAAGGAGCGTCCAGGCTCGACAATGATTTGGCGCTGCCCGTAGCCTCTTTGGTCCAAAACTTTGAAGAGCTCACCCCACATGTGCTGGGCGCTTGGGGGATGTTCTGCTTTGTACTGAATGCCTAGGCCACCACCAAAATCAATGTGTGACAAACGAATGCCCAGCTGTTCAATGGCATCGACCAAGTCGAGCACCTTGTTCATGGCATCCACATAGGGACCCACACTGGTGATTTGAGAGCCGATGTGGCAATCGATCCCTTTGATCTCGATGCCTTGGAGCGTTTGGGCGTGTTGGTACAGTTTCAAGGTGTCTTCATGGGCCACCCCGAATTTATTGCCTTTAAGACCGGTGGAGATGTAGGGGTGCGTTTGGGGATCCACATTGGGGTTGACTCGAACGCTGATGGGCGCTTTCTTGGAAAGCTCCAAAGCCACCTCATTGATCACGTCCAACTCGGCCACGCTTTCCACATTGAAGCACAAAATACCTGCTTGCAAGGCTTGGCGAATCTCAGTTCGCGTCTTGCCCACCCCAGAAAAGATCACCAAGCCTAAGTCTGCGCCAACCGCCTTGACGCGCTCAAGTTCTCCGATCGAGACAATGTCAAACCCGCATCCATGCCTGGCAAAAAGCTGCAAAATAGCCAAACTGCTGTTGGCCTTCATGGCGTAATGCACGCGCGCATGGCGACCCACAAAACCGTCTTGGTAGCTCTTCAAGGCGCTCAGCATGGAGGCCTTGGAGTAGACGAACAAAGGCGTGCCGTGTGCTTGGGCCATCTCTTTGAGGGACACGCCTTCCATCATCAATTCATCGGCTTCGTAGTGCACCTGGGGTCCGCCGGGCAAGTGTTTGCTTTGTGTCATGAGCGTTGCATTCGAGTAAAAAAAGGCTTGGCCCTTTGAAAGGTTTGAAGTGTTGGAGGGTTGGTGCTTGACGCAGCCAGCGCACGGTCTGTGGGCATGTACAAGGGACCCTTTTGCCCGCAAGAGCAGAGCAAACACACCACAGCAAAAGCGCACACCACAAGGAGGCGGCCTTTTAGCTTGTGATGATCAAGCACGGCAGGCGGGGTTTTTGCGGGATGGTTCATCGAAGGTTGAGGGTGTTTGGGCAAGGTCGAGCGTGCACAGGTGAGAGTGCAAAGGTCTTGACAGACAAATTGTAACGTTCAAATGCCACTGAGCTCAGGACGCCGTCGTGTTGACCCTTGACCTTCAAAGGCATGGGCTTCTCGTAAACCAAGCTAAACTCCATCTTGTGAAAGACGTCCCCAAGCCCATTGAACCCCAGGAGTGCACGACATGAGCGACCAAGAGTTTTTGAACCATGCAGAACATTTGCTGACACAACTGGAGTTGGCTTGCGATCATTTGAACGACAGCAC
>CAIMNS010000153.1 GCA_903842945.1 uncultured Burkholderiales bacterium | reverse complement strand
TTGGCCCACTCTCGCCTCTTTTGGAGTTCAAGCCTTCCCCTAGAGAAAGGCAAGACCCGCACGCTTTGGCATTCTTGCATCGCCTCATAAACCGGTGCAACCCAAGGGAGTGCCGCCACAGTGATCTCGTGACCTTGATGCTTGAGGGCTGCTAGCAAGGGTTGGCTCATGACCGCATCCCCTATCCATTGGGGCGCCATGATCAGCGTGCGAATCGCGCTCAAGCTCTGGACTCGCTCAGTGCATCCAAGCCCATGGGCTTAGGCTTGTGCAGGGGCGCTAGCGTGAACGTCTTGCTTCAAGGTGTATTGGGTTGAGCAATAGGGACATTTGGCGTGGCCTAGTTTCGCCACATCCAAAAAAACCTTTGGATGTGCGTTCCAAATGGACATTTGCGCCAAGGGGCTGGGACAAAATAAACCGCCATGACCATTGAGGTCACTTTCTTGAACCACGATGGATGAAGTCATGTGATGGATCTGCCTTGTACAAAAGGGTGAATGAGCGGGCTCAAAGAAATCTCTAAAGCTTAAACATGCGTCAGCCAATGGGCGTACTTGGGATTTTTACCCATCACGATATCAAAGAAAGCACTTTGTACTTTTTCTGTGATCTCTCCTCTGTAGCCGCGTCCAATTTCAATGCGATCGAGTTCGCGAATGGGGGTGACCTCAGCGGCCGTGCCCGTAAAAAATGCCTCATCGCTGATGTAGACCTCGTCTCTGGTGATTCTCTTTTGAACCACCTTCAAACCCAAGTCCTCTGCAATGTGCAGCACCGTGTTTCTAGTGATACCGTTCAAGGCGCCTGCGGACAAGTCTGGGGTGTAAATCACGCCGTCTTTGATGACAAAAATATTCTCACCCGCGCCCTCTGACACAAAACCGCTGGGGTCCAAAAGCAAAGCTTCGTCGTACCCGTCTTCTGTAGCTTCCATGTTGGCCAAAATCGAATTGGTGTAGTTGCTCACTGCTTTGGCCTGGGTCATGGTGATGTTGACATGATGGCGCGTGAAGCTGGAGGTTTTGACGCGAATGCCCTTGGCCAAACCTTCTTCGCCCAAATAGGCCCCCCAAGACCAGGCGGCCACCATCAAATGGATGGTGTTGCCTTTGGGAGAGACGCCCAACTTTTGAGAACCAATCCACGACAGGGGCCTTAAGTAACAACTCTCCAAATGGTTTTCTCTGACCACCGTTTTATGCGCCTCATTGACCTCATCTTGGGCAAAAGGAATGTTCATGCGCAAAATTTTGGCACTGTTGAACAACCTTTGTGTGTGCTCTTGCAAGCGAAAAATGGCCGTTCCCTTGTCGGTCTTGTACGCTCTGACGCCCTCGAAGGCACCACACCCATAATGAAGCGTGTGCGTGAGCACATGGATCTTGGCGTCACGCCATTCAACCAAACGCCCATCCATCCAAATTTTTCCATCGCGATCATCCATCGATTGGGGTATAGCACTCATCTTTGTCCTCTCAACTGTAAGGGTTCAATGGCGACTTTGGGCCGCTCATTTCTTTAGGCCGATTCTAAGGCGTTATGGCTGGGTTCTTCCTTGAGTTGGGGCCGATGCAACTCCCACACCGTCAAGCGTCCACCAACAAACTCACATCGCACAGAACTGTTGGAGCCGTCTGTCCACGTGTAGATTTCGGGGTCCACGGGAGGATTTGTCATCTCCCCTTGTTTTTGGCCCAGGCTCTTGGTGAGCGCAATCACTTTCAGCAAGGGCATGCCCTTTTTGATTTTGACATGCATCATCACCGCACTGTCCACAAAGCCAATGGGTCGCTTGGAGGCGCGATTGAAAATATGAATCAAACGCGTGTAGTGAAGCAAGAACCAACTGACCATGGCCGTGAGGGCCATGCCAACGCCCATCCACTCCATGCTGTCGTAGGCCCAAATGAGCACCACGATGGCCAAGGCGGGAATCAAAATATTGTTAAAGCGCATCGAACAAGCGACCTGAAGTCGTCTAAACAAAAAGATCCCATATTCTAGAGCCTAGGCGCCTGTGTTTGACGGCCTTTGCTTGCAAACCCCTCCCACCTTGGACACAAGCTCCACCCCACGGACCTTTTGCGGGCCTAGAAATGCTCTCTCAACCAACTGACCGCTTGCTCCACGCGCTCAATCTCTACAATTTGCATGCCTTGAATGGCCGCCTTTGGTGCGTTGGCCTTTGGAATCAACGCCAAGCTGAACCCCAATTTGGCGGCCTCCTTGAGTCTTTCTTGTCCTCTTGGGGCTGGTCGCACCTCACCGGCCAGACCAATTTCGCCAAACGTGATGAAACCTTGGGGCAGCGCTCGACCCTTTAAACTGCTGTGAATGGCCAAAAGAGCCGCCAAATCAGCGGCGGGTTCGCTGATTCTCACCCCGCCCACCGCATTGACAAACACGTCTTGGTCCATGCACGACACGCCCGCATGGCGATGCAACACCGCCAAGAGCATGGCCAAACGGTCGCGCTCCAACCCCACAGAAAGCCTTCTTGGGTTGGGCCCCCCAGAGTCCACCAAGGCCTGGATCTCCACGAGCAAGGGCCGGGTCCCCTCCAGGGTGACGAGCACGCAGCTACCAGCGACGGGTTCAGGATGCTGGGAGAGAAAAATGGCGCTGGGATTGCTCACCCCTTTTAAGCCTTTTTCTGTCATCGCAAACACACCAATTTCATTGACCGCACCAAATCGGTTTTTAATGGCCCTGACCAACCTGAAACTCGAATGGGTATCGCCTTCAAAGTAGAGCACCGTATCGACCATGTGCTCCAGCACCCTGGGGCCCGCAAGCGCGCCTTCTTTGGTCACATGTCCCACCAAAACAATGGTGATGTCACGGGATTTGGCCAAACGCGTCAAATGGGCTGCGCACTCGCGCACCTGGGCGACTGAACCCGGCGCGCTGGTGAGCTGCTCTGAGTAAACCGTTTGGATCGAGTCGATCACGGCCACCTTGGGCCTGACGGCGTCCAAGGTCGAAAGAATGCGCTCGAGTTGTGTCTCCGCCATGATCTGCACCTGGCTTTCATGGAGTCCCAAGCGACGTGCTCTCAGTGCCACTTGAGAGGCAGACTCCTCGCCACTGACATACAAGGCCTGGGTGCCCTCCCTTTGAAGTCGATCCACGGCTTGTAAGAGCAAGGTTGACTTGCCAATGCCCGGGTCGCCTCCAATCAAAACCACGCCACCTTGAACCAAACCGCCACCGAGCACCCGGTCCAACTCCTCCAACCCGGTGGGCGTTCTGTCGACATCCGTGGCCTTGATGTCCGACAAGGTGCTCACCGGCGAGGCGGGCGCGAGTGCACCCATGTTTTGGTATCTGTTTTTTGACCCCGAAGCACTCTGCTCCACCGTCTCAACCAAGGTGTTCCAAGACTCGCAATGCGGACATTTGCCTAGCCATTTGGGACTGTTGCCACCGCATTCGGAGCACGAGAAGAGGGTTTTTTCTTTGGCCATGCGCCAATCGTAACCCCAAGTCACGCTCTAAAGAGGTCAAAACACCTTGGGGTCTCAAAAAATTGGCTCTCTCTTGAGCATCAATCTTTGAATATTTCAAAGATTGCATTGAACCAAAGATAAAATGACAGTCTTGGACTTCATGTCCCCGACTTCTTTTCATCTCAATCGGCTTGGCTGATTTCTTTTTATTTAAGAAAATTATGACCCCTACTCAAAGCAAGATGGCCAATGCCATACGTGCACTTGCCATGGATGCAGTACAACAAGCCAACTCAGGCCACCCAGGGGCTCCCTTGGGCATGGCAGACATGGCCGTGGCGCTGTGGGGCCACCATTTAAAACACAACCCCCTCAACCCCCATTGGCCCAATCGAGACCGCTTTGTTTTATCCAACGGGCACGCATCGATGCTTTTGTATGCGGTGTTGCACCTGACGGGCTATGACTTGTCCATCACGGATCTGAAAAGTTTTCGTCAACTGCACTCCAAAACACCGGGTCATCCTGAGGTGGGCATCACGCCTGGTGTTGAAACGACCACAGGCCCCTTGGGCCAAGGTCTGAGCAACGCGGTTGGCATGGCCTTGGCAGAAAAGATGCTGGCCCATGAATTCAACCGCCCTGGCTTTAAAGTCGTTGATCACCACACCTTCACCTTTTTAGGCGATGGTTGTTTGATGGAAGGCATCAGTCACGAAGTGTGTTCCTTGGCTGGCGCATGGAAGTTGAACAAACTCATCGCACTTTACGATGACAATGGCATCTCCATCGATGGCGCGGTCAAGCCCTGGTTCAATGACAACACCGCCGAACGCTTCAAGGCCTACGGTTGGCATGTTGTAGGTCCCCTTGATGGGCACGACGCCAGTGCTTTGGCGGATGCCATCGCCATGGCCAAGGGCAACTTGGACGCCCCCACCCTCATCATTTGCAAAACCACCATCGGTAAAGGCAGCCCCAACCGAGCCAACACCGCCAAAGCACACGGAGAACCCTTTGGTGAGCAAGAGATTGAACTGACCCGCGCGTCACTGGCTTGGGGTCACCCACCCTTTGAAATCCCATCTGATGTCTATCAAAGTTGGGATGCAAAAGAAAAGGGCGCCGAGCTTGAGTCCGCTTGGAACACGCTTTTTGAAGACTATCAAAAAAGCTACCGTGAACTCGCAACCCAATTGACCCGACGAATGGACGGTGGATTGCCCCTGTCATTTGATGGCCAAGTGAAGGCGCTGATTGAACACTTTGAAAAAGAAGCACCAACGCTTGCCAGTCGCAAGGCCTCACAACTGGTCTTGGAGAAACTGACCGCTTCTTTGGGCGAATTGTTAGGCGGCAGTGCAGACCTCACCGGCTCCAACCTCACTCAAACCAGCTCCACGGGCTCATTTCGAATCACGCCCAGTGGCCTCATCGCCTCTGTAGGAGAAGAGCAACGCCCCAATCACATCAACTATGGGGTGCGTGAGTTTGGCATGGCTGGGATCATGAATGGCGTGGCATTGCACGGAGGCTATGTGCCTTATGGCGGCACCTTCTTGACCTTTAGCGACTACAGTCGCAATGCCATTCGCATGGCAGCGCTCATGAAGTTGAGAGTCATTCACGTCTTCACACACGACTCCATTGGCCTCGGTGAGGACGGGCCCACTCACCAATCCATTGAGCATGCGGCAAGTCTGCGGCTCATCCCTCAACTGAATGTTTGGCGTCCTTGTGACACCAGCGAAACGGCCGTGGCTTGGGGTCATGCCATACGAACCCAGGACCGCCCAGCAGCTTTGCTTTTGTCACGGCAAAATTTGAACCATGCCCCCAAACGCGATGCAAGCCAGATCATCAAAGGGGGCTATGTGGTCTCTGAGCCCCAAGACGCGGGCCTGGATCAACCCGCCCAAGCGGTGATCATCGCCACCGGCTCCGAGGTCTCTTTGGCACTCAAAGCACAAACCCTCCTTGCCAAGGAGGGGCTGGCCCTCCGAGTGGTCTCTATGCCTTGCACGCAAGTCTTCGATGCTCAGCCGCTAGACTACCGTCACGCGGTTTTGCCCAAGCACATCCCACTGATCGCCGTAGAAATGGGCGCGCGTGACTTTTGGTGGAAGTACCACGTCAGTGCGGTGGTCGGCATCGATCAATTTGGCGAGAGTGCCCCTGCGGCAGATCTCTTCAAGCATTTTGGCTTCACCCCAGAAAAGGTCGCTGAAACAGTCAGGGAAGTCATCAACACTTCAAACCATTCATAAGCATTAAAAGAGGAGCACAACATGGGTATCAAAATAGGCATCAACGGATTTGGTCGCATCGGTCGCATGGTCTTTAGAGCGGCCATCGAAAACTTCCATGACATCCAAGTGGTGGGTATCAATGATTTGCTGGAGCCCGATTACTTGGCCTACATGCTCAAATACGACAGCGTTCACGGACGCTTCAAGGGCCAAATTGAGGTCCAAGGCAACACCCTTGTCGTCAACGGGCAAGCCATTCGTTTGACCGCCTTGAAAGACCCGAACGATCTCGATTGGGGTAGCATTGGGGCAGACATCGTTGTTGAAGCCACCGGTCTTTTCCTGAGCCACGATGTCGCCTCCAAGCACCTCACGGCCGGCGCCAAAAAAGTCATCATGTCAGCCCCCTCCAAAGACGACACCCCCATGTTTGTGTACGGTGTGAATCACGAAACCTATGCGGGTCAAGCCATCATCTCTAACGCTTCGTGCACGACCAATTGCCTGGCGCCTATCGCCAAGGTCTTGCATCAAAAGTGGGGCATCAAACGGGGCTTGATGACCACGGTCCACGCCACCACCGCCACACAAAAGACGGTTGATGGCCCCTCCAACAAGGATTGGCGCGGTGGTCGTGGCATCTTAGAAAACATCATCCCCAGTTCAACCGGTGCGGCCAAAGCAGTGGGGGTCGTGATTCCTGAGCTCAATAAAAAACTGACCGGCATGTCTTTGCGTGTGCCCACCTCCGATGTGTCGGTGGTGGACTTGACCGTTGAGCTTCTTCAACCGGCCACCTATTCAGAGATCTGCGCAGAGATGAAGGCTCAAAGCACGGGCGCTTTAAAAGGCATCCTCGGCTACACCGAGGACAAGGTGGTGGCGACCGACTTCCGCGGCGAACCTTGCACCAGTGTCTTTGATGCTGAAGCCGGCATTGCGTTGGACGACACCTTCATCAAAGTCATCTCTTGGTACGACAACGAATGGGGTTATTCCAACAAAGTGCTGGAAATGGTCAAAGTGATTGCCGCTCACCCATGACACCCCGCATGGTTGAACCCCTTGCGCCAGACGGCTTCAAAGCGATCCAATGACTGGGCTTGCCATTGCACATGAAGCCTTGCAGGATCAAATTCTGCAGGCCAAGGCCCGATCACAAGTTTTAAGCATCCGCGGCCTGGGCAGCAAAGACTTTTACCATGCCTTGCACTCGGATAAAGAGTTCCAGCCTTTGTCCACCTCTGCGCTCAACGGCATCATCAATTACGAGCCCACAGAGTTGTTCATCCAAGTCGCCAGTGGCACCTCTTTGCGCCACGTTGAAGCCCTCCTTGACGCACAAGGCCAGTGCTTGCCATTTGAGCCCCCGAGGTTGAAGCTTCATGCCCCAGGTGCGTTGGACCAGGGAGACGCCACCATGGGCGGCATGGTGGCCAGTGGCCTCAGTGGCCCGGCACGCGCCAGTGTGGGTGGCGTGCGTGACTTTGTCCTAGGTGCCAACTTGATCAACGGCAAGGCAGAGCACTTGGTCTTTGGCGGACAGGTGATGAAAAATGTAGCGGGTTACGATGTGTCTCGCCTCCTTGCTGGCTCCATGGGCACCTTGGGACTCATCACCGAGGTCACCTTGAAGGTCCTCCCCAAAACCTTGGGCGAGTGCAGTTTGAAGACCCAACTGTCCACAGGGCAAGCTTTGGCTTTGATGCAAAAACTTGGGCAACGCCCCTTACCTTTGAATGCAAGCTCTTGGCTGGCTAGCGTCGCTAGCAGCGATGCACACGATCCATCAGCGAGGGTCGACATGGTCCTCAGGCTCAAAGGCGCCAAGGCCGCTACCCAATCGGCCTTGGCCAGCATTCAATCTGACTTGTTGTCCATGGGCCTCAACCCTGAAGTGCTGAGCGCTCTTGAGGCCCAAGCCCATTGGAACAGCCTTCGCGACCAAACCCATTCTTTTTTAACCACGTCCCCAAGCGTGGATGCATCTCTTTGGCGAGTTTCTCTGCCCTTGAAGGCCTTGAAACAAGGTCCACCATCCTTTGCCATCAAGGCCTTGACCGAATGGTTTGGCGCCTTGCATTGGGTCTGGGCCGATGCGGTCCAAGCGCGCGCAATTCAAAAAGAGGTCTTGCGCCTGGGTGGCACACTGAGCCTTTGGCGAGCGGCCAACGGCCATGAACAAGACCCTATCCTTAAAGGCTTGAACTCTGGCGTTGAGGCCCATGTCATGCAACTGCAAAACAATCTTCAACGCGCTTTCGATCCAGGGGGTGTTTTTAACACCTTGCGCGCTCACGCTTGATCACCGCCCCTCGACATGCTTTAATTTGGATGCCATGCAAACCCAACTTGCCCCCCAATTTCAATTCACGGCTCAAGGTCTATTGGGCGAGTCTATTCTTAGAAAATGTGTCCATTGTGGATTTTGCACGGCCACTTGCCCAACCTATCAATTGCTGGGCGATGAGCTTGATGGACCCAGGGGGCGCATCTACTTGATCAAAGAGGTGTTGGAAGGGGCCGTGCCGACGCCCAAAACCCAGATGCATCTCGATCGCTGTTTGACCTGTCGAAATTGTGAAAGCACCTGCCCAAGCGGCGTGGATTACGGCCACTTGCTTGATATCGGACGGGACATCGTTGAAAAAGCCGTTCCCCGCACGCGCATGGCGCAGTTCACCCGGTGGCTGCTCACACGTGGCTTGACCTCGGGCCTTTTCAAGCCAGCCTACCACTTGGCCCAAACCGTGCGCCCGCTTTTGCCCAAGCTTTTGAAATCGAAAATCACCCCACACAAAAACGCCGGTCAGTGGCCCCAGGGCAAGCACCTCAAACAAGCCCTTTTGCTAGAAGGGTGCGTACAAGAGGCCATGATGCCCAACGTCAATGCGGCCACCGCGCGGGTGTTGAATGCCCTCTGCGTTCAGACCATCATGGCGCCCAAAGCTCAGTGCTGTGGCGCGCTTGCACATCACTTGAACGATGCGCATCGCGCTCACGCGCAAATCAAAGCCAATATCGATGCTTGGTGGCCTTGGATAGAAAAGGGCATGGCCTACCTTGTGATGAACGCCTCTGGCTGCGGCGTCATGGTGAAAGACTACGGTCATCTTTTAAGAGATGATCCTTTGTACGCTGAAAAAGCCAAAAAGGTGAGCGCCTTGACGCTGGACATCGCCGAGGTGCTGGAGCTCGAGCGTGAGGCATTAAAGCAGCGCTTGAACCCCAAAGTGCTTGCGGGTCTTGGACAGGCCGTGTTTCACCCGCCTTGCACTTTGCAGCATGGTCAACAAATCAAGGGCCGCGTTGAGGACATGCTGAGCGCACTTGGGTTTGCAGTGAGCTTGCCCCCGAAGGACGCCCATCTGTGTTGCGGCTCAGCTGGCACGTTCTCTGTCACGCAACCTACCCTGTCCAATGCGCTTAAACGCCAAAAACTTCAACACCTCTTGGACACACAATCTAAGGTGATTTTGAGCGCGAATGTCGGCTGCATCTCACACCTTCAAAGCGAGAGCCCCGTGCCTGTTGAACACTGGATCGAGTGGCTGGATGCCGCTTTGACGGCATCGTTGGCCGTGAAGGCCTAAAAACTAGGCGTCTTTAATGAGCGGCAGCAAGTGCTTGCTCGATTTCTTTGGTCAAAGAAGCGGGCGCGTCTTGCGGGGCGAAGCGTTTTAACACCTGCCCGTTTCTAGCCACCAAGAATTTGGTGAAATTCCATTTGATCGCCTCTGTGTTCAAGAGCCCTGGAGCTTGGGCTTTCAGCCACTTGAAGAGGGGGAGCGCATGTTCTCCATTGACCTCTACTTTTTGCATCATTTGAAATTCAACCCCATATTGGGTGGTACAAAATTGCGCAATCTCGTCCTCGCTTTTAGGGTCTTGGCCGCCAAATTGGTTGCATGGAAAACCCATCACCAGAAGGCCTTGAGCGGCATACGCTTGGTGCAACTCTTGCAGTCCTTTGAGTTGCGGCGTGAAGCCACAGGCGCTCGCGGTGTTGACCAGCAACATGACTTGGCCTTTGAAACGCTTGAACTCCATCTCTTGGCCTTGGATGTCGTTTGCTTTGAAGTCGAAGATGCTTTGCGTGTCCATGGACGTGACTCCTTTAACTTTTCATCTCTGCTTGTTTGACTTCATCGAGCAATCTTTTCATCTCGCTTGGATGTTTTAACAAGTTGCTTTCGTGCCATTTTTTGATCATCCACATGACCGAAGCCACCAAAATGCTAAAGCCCGTCAAGGCTTCATAAGCATTCAAACCCAATCCAGTTAGAAGGGCGTAACCACCACCCAAGACCAAGATGCAGGCTTGCTCGTTGAAGTTTTGTACCGCGATGGAGCGGCCAGCACCCATCAAAATATGACCTCGGTGCTGGAGCAAGGCATTCATGGGGACCACCAAGAAGCCACCCAAGCCACCCAGCAAAACCAAAAAGGGCGCGGCCACCCAAGCATCTCTGATGAAGTTCATGCCCAAGACCATCATACCCATGGCAATGCCCAGCGGAATCACATTGGTCGCTTGCTCAAGTCGCATCTTGACCGACGCCAAAACCGCGCCAACGGCGGTTCCAATGGCAACCACCCCCACCAAGGATGAGGCCTGGGTGGTCGAGTAGTGAAGTGCGGCAGCGCTCCATGCAAGAACGATGTAACGCAAATTGCCAGAAACGCCCCAAAACAGCGTCGTCGTCGATAAAGAGATTTGACCCAATTTGTCAACCCAAAGCTTTTGATTGCACGACCAAAAGTCTGGCGCCAAAGACCACAAATTGCCCACGACTGAGCGCTCAGGGTCACGAGGCAGTGGGCGCAATTGGACACCCGTCACAGGAATGCGCGTGTTGAACCAAGCTGCCATGGCATAAAACAAAATCAAGATGGCAATGGCTGCTTCCTCACGCGTGTCGATGCCGGTCTCGATCAAAGGAACATCAAACGCTAGCAACCATTGAGAAAATGAGTTTCCAACCAACTGCCCACCCAATAAAACACCCAAAATGATGGATGCGATGGTCAAACCCTCAATCCATCCATTGGCTTTGACCAATTGAGAGGCGGGCAGCAGTTCCGTGAGAATACCGTATTTGGCAGGAGAGTAGGCCGCCGCACCCAAACCCACCAGGGCATAAGCGACCAAAGGATGCAGCCCAACAAGCATCAACAAGCACCCCAACACCTTGATGGCATTGCTGTTGAACATCACCTCGCCCTTGGGCTTGGCATCGGCATAGGCGCCAACAAAGGGCGCTAAAACCACATAGAAAAAGGCAAACATGGGCACCAAAGCCGCACGCTCCCATTCGGGGTAGCCTTGTGTGATGAGCAGCTCTACAGCGCAAACAAACAATGCGTTGTCCGCCAAAGAGCTAAAAAACTGCGCCACCATGATGGTGTAGAAACCTTGCTTCATTTTTAAAAGCCCAAAACCGTTGGTTTCATCATGGTTTCTAACGAAATATCAAAAGGCAGCTCAATCAACGAATTTCTTTCTTAGAATGCAATCATCACAAGATTTGCAGTTATAACACGAGAGACCGACTTTTTTCAGCATGTCCAGACCAATTAAAGCCTTTGTTGACACAAAAGCCCTCAAAGCCAATCTTTCTTGTGTCCGTCAAAAATCAGCTCAAAGTCAAATCCTCTCTGTGGTCAAAGCCAATGCATACGGTCACGGCATTGAACGCGTTTTTGAAGGCCTGAAAGGCTCTGATGGGTTTGGGGTCTTGCAAGTTGGAGAGGCTGAGGTGTTGCGGGGACTGGGGTTTAGAGGCCCCATCGTCTTGCTCGAAGGGGTCTTTGACCCCCGCGAATTGGAAGACTGCTCAAGGCTACAACTTTGGCACGCGGTTCATTGCATGGAACAAATCGATTGGCTCAGTCGCCACAAAACACACAAAGCCCACCGAGTATTTTTGAAGATGAACACGGGCATGAATCGTTTGGGTTTTAGGCCAGAGCAATTCAAATCGGTTTGGAGTCGGCTAAATGCTTTGCCACAGATTGAAGAAATATCGCTCATGACGCATTTCAGCGACGCAGATCTTCCTGGTGGCGCCTTGTCTCAGCAGTCAAGGTTTGATCAGTTCACCCAAGATTTGATCGGCGAGCGATCTTTGTCCAACAGCGCTGCTTTGTTTTTAAATCCTTTGAACCATGCCCTGCACCAAGACTGGGTGAGAGCGGGCCTTGCTTTGTATGGTGGGTCGGTCAACTACCCCCAGCAAACCTCTAACGACTGGGCCTTGCAAGCTGTGATGTCTTTGCGCAGCAAAGTCATCGCAACACAAGACCTCAAGCCAGGCGATACTGTGGGCTATGGGTCCACCTTCACAGCAACGCAAGCCATGAAGATAGGCGTCGTGGCTTGTGGCTACGCCGACGGGTACCCTCGATCGGCCGAGTCGGGCACCCCCATTTTGGTCAATGGACAAAGGACCCAGACCTTAGGTCGCGTGAGCATGGACATGCTCAGTGTCGATTTGAGTCCTTTGCAGCAGCAAGGGCAAATTGAATGTGTCGGCGCGGAGGTGACGCTATGGGGTGCCGCTTCAACGGGTCAGACCCTTGACATCGATGAGGTTGCGCATCACGCCAAGACCTTGTCCTATGAGCTCATGTGTGGCCTTGGCAACCGAGTGCCCTTTGAAGTGATCGAAGACGACGCCTAAGACACAAAGCGCCACCTTGGTCCTCGCTTGGGGCGTATCAGCTAGGGTTGGGTTTTGAAGCGCTCGGCCAAGGCATGTGTTTGTTGTGCCAACATCACCGCCTCCACACCCACGGCCATGAAAACGCCCCCTAAATCCAAATAGTGACGTGAAAGCTTTTCATCCAGGGTCAAAAAACCAGGTGCTTTGCCTGCCTTTAATATTTTTTCAAAGGCCCCTTCAATCGCAGCTCGCACCACCGGATGATCTTGTTGTCCAACATAACCCAATGAGGCGGACAAATCGGAGGGTCCAATGAACACCCCATCGACGCCTTCTACAGCGGCGATCTCCTCGATGTTGTCCAAAGAGGCTTGGGTCTCCACTTGGACAAGCAAGCAAATTTCTGAGTTGGCTTGGCGACCGTAATCTTTGATGCGCCCCCAGCGAGAGGCCCGCGCACCACCCATGCCTCGGATGCCTTCAGGCGGGTACCTGGTGGCCTTGACCAAGTCTCTCGCTTGTTGCGCATTGTCCACCATGGGCACCAAAATCGATTGCACGCCGATGTCCAAATACTGCTTGATCAGCGTCACGCCAATGTGCCCGTGCCCCACAGGAACTCTTGCAACCGCATGGGTGTGGGGATGCCCGGCAATGACTTGCAACTGGGCCAAGATGGAGTTGATGTCGTTGGGTGAATGCTCGCCATCGATGAGCAACCAATCAAAGCCCGCCCCCGCACAGATGTCTGTCGTGTAAGGGTTGGCCAAGCCTAGCCACAAACCAATTTGTGGGGTTTTGTCTTTCAATGCTTGTTTAAACGTGTTTTTAAAGTTGTTCATAAGGGTACAAAATGGATCCGAGCCAAAGCGTTGGAGAAACAAATCATGTGACGCTCACGGTTTCACCGCTTATCATAGAGCATTCCTATCGCTTTTTTCGTGGGCGTTTTCACCTGAAGATGACGCCAGACGTTCAGCCAAGGATCAAGCCTGTTTTTTTCATCCATTTTCTTTAAAATGTGCATTGAATGGGCCTCTCCTGTTCATTGTTCCACACCTTTGCGCTTTAACTGACTCAAAAAAATGGCCAACTTGATGGATCCTGACTCCTTGAAAGCACAAGTGATGGTGTTGGCTGCAGGACGAGGCGAGCGCATGCGCCCTTTGACAGACCACACCCCCAAGCCCCTTTTAAAAGTCAAAGACACCTGTCTCATTGAGTGGGTTTTGCAAGGCCTTCAAAAGCATGGCTACACCAACGTGTTGATCAACACCGCATGGCTTGGACAGAACATCCGGCGCCAATTGGGCGCGTCTTTCACGGCGCCCACGTCGCATGCCCACGCGCCCATGCAAGTGGTCTATTCATCGGAAGAGTTGGACTTTGGAGCCGCCCTCGAAACTGCGGGCGGCATCGTGCGAGCACTGCCCCTTTTGAGCGACCCCTTTTGGGTGGTTGCGGCAGATGTCTATTGTCCAAGCTTTGATTTTGACCCGGTCCATCTATCGGCCCTGCAAGACTCGCCTTTTTTAGGGCATATTTGGCTTGTCGAGAATCCCCCTCACCACCCACAAGGTGACTTTTGCAAAGATGCCAACGGTCTTGCGACGCTTCCTAGCTCCGTTGAGGCCTTTGAGCGAACTGAGACGCTCACCTTCAGCACCATCGGGATTTATAAACACGCTTTTTTCCAAACATTTGCAAGCGGCCTTCCTTTTGGGAATCCCTCTGGCATCAAGGCGCCCCTAGGCCCCGTCTTAAAACGGGGCATCCAAGCCCAATCCCTCTTGGCCTCTTACTTCAGCGGACCATGGACTGATGTGGGTACGCCTGAGCGTTTGGCCATGTTGAATTCTTAACCTTACCCCATTTATTTCATGACTTCTTTTCAAAACCGCCGACAACATTTGGCGTCCCTTTTGGGACAAGGTGATGTGGCCGTCATTCCAACTGCACCGGAACAAAGCCGAAACCGCGATTCAAATTATCCCTACCGCTTTGACAGTTATTTTTACTATTTGACGGGCTTTGAAGAACCCAATGCGCTGCTCCTACTGAACCATTTGGGAGAAAGCATCCTCTTTTGTCAACCCAAAGATTTAGAGAAAGAGATTTGGGAGGGTTACCGCTTGGGGCCAGAGCAAGCCCCCCAGAAACTGGGGGTCACCAAGTCTTTTTCTGTTGAAGACTTGGATAAAATCGCACCCGCTTTTTTAAGCAACCACGCCTCGATGTGGTACCCCTTTGGCGTGAACCCTGTGATGAAAGAGCATCTTGAGCGTTGGATCGATGAACTGTCTAGAAAGGTGAGAACGGGCGTTCGTGCGCCGCACAGCATCAAGAATGCCTGCCATCTTCTTGATGAGATGCGATTGATCAAAGATGCCCAAGAAGTTCAAACCATGCAAAAAGCGTGTGACATTTCTTCTTTGGCCCATATCAAAGCCATGCAGTTTTGCGCCCAAGCTCTACAAAATCACAAGGAGCTCAAAGAGTACCACCTAGAGGCAGAGCTGCTGCACGAGTTCAGGCGTCATGGCTCTGAATTTCCTGCATACTCTTCGATCGTGGCTGCAGGTGCCAACGCCTGTGTGCTTCACTACAGAGCCGATCAAGCACCCATTTTGTCGGGCGACTTGGTCCTCATTGATGCAGGGTGTGAGCTCCATGGCTACGCGAGCGACATCACACGAACCTTTCCTGCCAACGGACGCTTCACGGCACCTCAAAGAGATATTTATGAGTGCGTTTTGAACGCACAAGAGGCGGCCATCGCCGTCACCAAGCCTGGAGCGACGTTCAACGATCCGCATGAGGCGAGCGTACGGGTTTTATGCGAAGGTCTGCTGACTTTAGGCATTCTTAACAAAAGCGTTCACGGCACGTTAGAGGATGTCATTGAGCATCGAAAATACACGTCCTTTTATATGCATCGAACCAGCCATTGGCTAGGCATGGATGTTCACGACTGTGGCTCTTATGTTCAGACGCCTAGCCCTGACAACGCTGACAACGCCACGCCTTGGTCTGATCTAGACCCCTTAAAGCCTTGGTCTTCAAACGCACCGACAAGCCGAACACTTGAAGCGGGGATGGTGCTCACGATCGAGCCCGGTCTTTACATCCGACCTAGCCCCGATGTGCCCGAAAAGTACTGGAACATCGGCATTCGAATTGAAGACGATGCACTGATCACACCCCATGGCGTTCAACTCCTCAGTCGAGGCGTGCCGGTCAATGTCTCTGACATAGAGCAACTGATGGCTTGAAACTTCAGCCCTCAAGAGTTTCAATCGCGCAGTTAGTTTATTTCAATTGGCCTTTCTGATTAATCTTCTCTATCATTACATCTGTTCTGATTGTTTTTATTAATCTAGGAGATGTCCATGTCACACACCCACGCCCCAAGCATCAAGACCATGGCCAATTTGGAGTCCGCCTTCGCCGGAGAATCCATGGCGCATATCAAGTACCGTTATTTTGCGAAAATATGTCGTGAATGGGGCGACCTTGAAACGGCTGAAGTCTTTGAAGCAACGGCCAATCAAGAAGTCATGCATGCTTTTGGGCATTTGGATTTGCTTTATCCTAAAAGCACACTAACACCTGCTAAAGTATTACAAATGGCCATTGATGGCGAAACTTACGAATACACGGAGATGTACCCCACTTTCAAGAACGTCGCCATCGAAGAGGGCCGGCTTTTGGCCGCCAAAGAAATGGACGACCAAATTGCTGAGTCCGAAGAACATGCTGCAACGTTTGCCCAAACACTTGAAAAGGCCCAAAAACGCTTTTCTGCATTGGCCAAAGTTGAAGAAAAACATGCCAAGCATTACCAAACACAACTCGAAAGCTTGACGTCTGAATGACTCAATGAGAACTACTTTTTTTACCTTTCAGGAGCCCTTTTTTTTATGAGCACTTCTTTTAAAACCTACATCTGCATTGTCTGTGGCTTTATTTATGACGAAGCCGCGGGACTTCCCGCAGAAGGCATTGCACCCGGCACGCTTTGGAACGACGTACCCCCCGATTGGGCCTGTCCTGAATGCGGCGTCTCCAAATCGGACTTTGAACTCGTTGAACTTTGATGCGCCGCAACTGAACCCTAGCACCCTGCCAGCTCATGCGGGCAACGCAAGGAGCACAAGCTTGAACTTTGTGCTCCTTTTGTTTTTTTGATGCTTCTAACACCTACAATGAAGTCTTTATCAAATTTTGCTCTGCTCCACGGGTTGACTTGACCAATTGCACCTCCATACAGGCACTTGATTGCTAGGATATATTTTCATGACTCAAAATAAAAGCCAACCCTCTGATCTGTCCGTTGATCAAGAACGTGAACGCGCGCGCCAAGAACTTGGCCGCGCCGCCTTGAAATACCATGAATTTCCAACACCAGGCAAAATAAGCGTTCGTGCGACAAAACAACTGAGCAACCAAAGAGATTTGGCCCTAGCTTATTCGCCTGGCGTGGCTGCCCCTTGCGAGGAAATTGTCAAAGACCCCAATGCAGCCTTCAAATACACAGCTCGTGGCAACTTGGTGGCCGTCATCACCAACGGCACCGCGGTGCTGGGTTTAGGAGATATTGGACCTTTGGCGGCCAAGCCCGTGATGGAAGGCAAGGGCGTTTTGTTTCAAAAGTTCGCAGGCATCGATGTCTTTGATATTGAAATCAATGAGAAAAATGTCGACAAACTGGTCGACATCATCGCCTCTTTGGAGCCTACATTTGGTGGCATCAATTTAGAAGACATCAAAGCCCCGGACTGCTTTGTCGTCGAGCGCAAACTTCGTGAGCGCATGAAAATACCGGTTTTTCACGACGACCAACACGGCACGGCCATTGTGGTGGGTGCGGCGATTTTGAATGGCCTGAAAATCGTCAACAAAGAATTAAAGGACGTGAAGATCGTGACGTCTGGCGCAGGCGCTGCTGCTTTGGCTTGCCTAGGCCTGCTCTTGAAGTTGGGCGTGCCTAAGCACAACATTTTTGTCACCGATCTGGCTGGCGTGGTCTATCAAGGCCGCACCGAGCTCATGGACGAGGACAAAATTCAATTCGCCCAAGCAACGTCCGCAAGAAGCTTGGCTGAGGTCATCGTGGACGCGGATGTTTTCATGGGTCTGTCTGCTGGCGGCGTTCTCAAAAAAGACATGGTCAAAACCATGGCCAAGAACCCCATCATTTTGGCCTTGGCCAACCCAAGTCCAGAGATCCTTCCCGAAGATGTCAAGTCAGTTCGCGATGATGCCATCATCGCCACAGGCAGGACCGACTACCCCAACCAAGTCAACAACGTCCTTTGCTTTCCCTACATCTTTCGAGGTGCCTTGGATGCGGGGGCCTCTACGATCACCACAGAGATGGAAATCGCCGCCGTCTATGCCATTGCTGAGCTCGCACAAGCCGAGCAAAGTGAGGTGGTTGCTGCAGCATACTCCGGTGAAGAGCTGGCCTTCGGCCCAGAGTACCTCATCCCCAAGCCTTTCGATCCTCGTTTGATGATCAAAATCGCCCCGGCTGTTGCTCAGGCCGCCGCTGACAGCGGTGTGGCTTTGCGCCCGATTGCGGACATGGATGCCTACCGCGAAAAACTCCAAAGTTTTGTCTATGCGTCTGGTCAGGCCATGAAGCCCATTTATGCCTCAGCCAAAAAAGCCATCAACAAACGTGTCGCCTACGCTGAGGGCGAGGAAGAGCGCGTGCTAAGAGCCGTTCAAGTGGTCGTTGATGAGCATTTGGCTTTCCCAACCCTGATTGGACGACCCGCCGTGATTCAGCGACGCATCGAACAATTTGGCCTTCGTTTGAAAGAGGGCGTCCACTATCAAGTCGTCAATGTAGAACACGACCACCGTTACAAAGATTTTTGGCAAACCTATTGGAGAATGACCGCCAGAAAGGGTGTGACCGAACAACTGGCCAAGATCGATATGCGACGTCGACTCTCCCTCATTGGGACCATGCTGCTGCACAAAGGCGAGGTCGACGGACTGATCTGTGGCACATGGAGCACCCCAGAGCTGCATTTGAACTACATTGACCAAGTGATTGGCCACCGAGCAGGCGTTAGCACTTACGCCTGCATGAACGGTCTGCTTTTGCCAGATCGGCAAGTTTTTCTTGTCGATACGCACATCAACTACGATCCAAGCGCTGAGCAATTGACCGAAATCACCATCATGGCCGCTCAAGAAATGATGCGTTTTGGCATTCGCCCCAAAGCGGCACTGTTATCGCATTCCAGCTTTGGAAGCGCCGACACGCCCAGTGCCCTCAAAATGCGAGAGACCTTGGCCCTGGTCAAGTCTAAAGCGCCTTGGCTTGAAATTGACGGCGAAATGCATGGAGACATGGCCCTGGATGGCGCCCACCGCGAAACCATCATGCCGGACTCAAGCCTCAAAGGCAACGCCAACCTGCTCGTGCTGCCCAATTTAGATGCAGCCAACATCGCCTACAACCTCTTAAAAACAGCCGCAGGTGGCAACATCGCCATAGGCCCTGTTTTGCTTGGCGCAGCCAAACCGGTCCACATTTTAACCGCCAGCACCACCGTCAGACGAATTGTAAACATGACAGCTTTGACGGTTGCCGACGCAAATGCCGTCAGGTAGGCCTCTCATCGATAGTAAGTACCAACTTTCAATGGATCAAAGACCCTTCTCATTGCTGAATTATTGAGCAGGCTCTTGCAATCAAACGTCAATTCTGTGACAATCTCGTTTGAGATTTGGGGTTGTCTCAGGTTCGCCAAATGCAACCAACCCTTTAGTTTTTCAAGGAAGTCTAACGGAGATGGATACGCCACTTCGTACAGTTAAATCTAATATTGTTCAGTCCATTCGAGCATTCACCGTGAATGACTTGCAATCGGCTGCGCAAGAACTTAGTCACCACTTTTTGTACGCCAATCTAGCCCAAGCACTGAGCAAACAAGATGTCTTGGACACCATCGTTCAACAATTCACCTTTCCTGCTCAAACGAGCAAGAGTTTTGATGCCTTGTACGACAGCATGACCGACCCCTTGCACAAATCTGGCCCTCAGCCTGGTTTTGTGGTTGTTTTGGAGCACATTCCTTCTCATTCGAAGTTCGATAAAGAGGCCCGTGAACAACTGCTTGATATTTTTCGTGAGACCTCCGATTATTGGTCAGATCGAAAAGTGCCCTTTCGTTGCTTTTACTCTTTTTCAGTGGCTCGCGTGCCATCTGTCCTTGATTTTGAACGTCCTCCCATCACGACCACCGACGTGTCTGGCATCGATATCATTGAAGAGGTTGAGAAAATGCCCACGGACAAGTTGGTTGACATCTCCCCCTTGGCACTTCGCATGAGCAGCCCATTCAACGCAGGCTATTGGCTAACCGCCGCCTAAGACCAAGGCCAACAAAACCCATCAAAGCCGCAGCAATGCGGCTTTTCTTTTTAGCGGCTGACCTCTGCGATCCTATTCAAGTTCTTGGACAATCGCCATGAACTCCTGCACAGAGACCTCTTGGGCTCTTCGCTTGAAGTCAAAGTCTCCATTGAAGTTTCTCTGGGCCAGCCAAGGCTCTAACGTATGCCTGAGGATCTTGCGTCTTTGACTAAAGGCAACTTGAACCATCTCAGAGAATTGAGACACATCCAAAGAAACGGGCTGCTTTTTGGGCACCATCTTGACCACGGCACTCAAGACTCGAGGTGGCGGCTCGAAGGCCTCCATGCCCACATCAAGCACACGTGTCATGTCGTAGCGCCACTGAAGCATGACACTCAAGCGACCATAGTCCGAGCTGTTGGGCATGGCCAACATGCGGTCGATCACCTCCTTTTGAAGCATGAAGTGCTGATCCTCAATCATCCCCACAAACTTGAGCAAGTGAAAAAGAATCGGCGTAGAAATGTTGTAGGGCAAATTGCCCACCACACGAAGAGCTTTGCACCCCATGTCTGCATACAATTGGCCAAAATCAACCGTTAAAACATCCGCTTGTATGACCCTTAGTTTGGGATTGGCCTTTAAAGTATGCGCCAAATCCCGGTCCAACTCCACCACACACAAACGATCCAATCCATTTAAAAGTGGACGTGTGATGGCCGATTGACCCGGCCCGATCTCCACCATGGATTGTCCCAACTGAGGGTTGATGGCGGCAACGATTTGATCAATGACCCCGGCGTCCACCAAAAAATGTTGTCCAAATCTTTTTTTTGCAATGTGTTTCAAAACGCTTCGAACTTGAGTT
>CAIMNS010000152.1 GCA_903842945.1 uncultured Burkholderiales bacterium | reverse complement strand
GGTCTTGTCCAGCGTGTCTTTGGTTTCATCCAATTCAGCAGAAACTTCCTCCATATCGATGGAGAGGTGTTTTTTGCCCGAGAAATTCATGTAAGCAACCGTGCTGGAAGCCACCAACAAGATGACCAACAAGACTTCCAATGCAATTCGTAGATACTTTTTCATGGCCAAACTCACAAACGTTATAGGGTTGATTGGAACTTATAAGGGGCAATTATGACAAATTAAGCCAAGAATTGCGCAAAAACCATCGTGAGAGAGGAGAATAGTTGTCCAAAATCTTTCAAATGAATGATTTTGGGTGAACTGCCCTGCTGCTGTCGAGGGTTCAAAGGGTCTTTAAACGATCTGTGGATGGAACCACTCGCGTCAAGCGGATGCCGTAACGGTCATTGACCAAGACGACCTCACCTTGAGCAACCACGGTGTCGTTGACCAAGAGGTCCAGGGGCTCGCCAGCAATTCGGTCGAGTTCTACCACACTGCCTTGCGTCAAACGCATCAAGTCTTTGATCTTGATGTGCGCACGACCCACCTCAATGGACAAGGTCACTGAAATGTTTTGTAGCACATCGGGATTGATGTTGTTGGGGTTGGAAATCTGAAAGTCTTTGGCATTGGGCAGGGGGTCGGCATGATCGAAATCATGGCTGGTATCTGCAGCGCCTTGCACTTCGCCTTCTGGCCTGGTGTCTTCAGTGTTTTCTGTTTCTGACATGATGGGTCTTCCTATTGATCAAAGTTGGCCTGGAATGATTTGTCTCTCGATGCGAATCGCCACTTGGGAGCCTTGTGTCCCAACATTGACGCCAAAGGAGGGAACCCCTTGGGCAATGAATTGTGCCAATTCGGGTTTTTTGAAATAAAGCATATCGCCTTCTTTCATGTTTTGCAGGTGGTGCAGGGTGGTTTTCAACTGACCCATGACCACACGCACGTCCAAATGCGCGTCGCCAACCGCAATGGCCATCTCTTCTCGCCATTCGCGGTCAGACTCTTCGTTGCCATCCCCAGTTTGAACCCGGTTTCTAAGCAGCTCTCTAAGAGGCTTTAAGGTGGCGTAGGGATAGACCAAATCGATGAAGCCGCGCGCACTGTTGCTCGTTGCATCTGACTCAAAGCGACTGAGAACGACCAAATCATTCTCATCTGCAATTTGTGCAAATTGTGGGTTGATCTCTGAGGCCACACGTTCACAGTCGATGTCCATCACCGGAGCCCAGGCATCCTTCAAAGATTTGAAAAAGACTTCCAAAATGATGTTGATGATTCGCGTCTCGGTGGCGGTGAACAAGCGCCCAGGCGGTAAGTCACCCACGCCTTTTCCAAATCCACCAAAAAAACTGTCCAAGGAGCTAAAAATCACATTGGGATCAATGATCACCACTGAAAATCCCCTCAAGGGATTGATTCGAATGGTGTTGACGGCCAAAGGAGGTTTGATGGATTTTAAATAATCACCAAACTTCAAGATCTGAACCTTGGAGGGGTTCACGCGTGGCGTGGTTCGAAGAACTTCCAACAGACCCAGGCGAAACATTCGAATCAAGCGCTCGTTGATCATGTCAACGGAGGAGACGTTCACGCCTAGGCTGCTGTCTTCACTGGCCAAGTCGTGCTTGTGCACACGAACTTCGGTGTTAAAGCCCGTATCTACCTCGATAGAGCCATCCTCAACCCCCTCGGTGAGGGCCATGAGTTCTTCGGGGGAGAGGAGGTTGGAACGGTCAGACATCGCTTGGTTTTTTGGTAATTAAATAGAAGGGGACTGCTTTTATTGCATCACAAAAGAGGTGAAGAACACATCCTCAATGCCGCCAAAATCTTCATAATTCTCTAAAAGCTCGTTCATCACATCTTTCAGCTTGGCCGCCAAGTTCTTTCTGAACTCTGGTTTGGCGACATCGGCCTCGGTGGATTGGCGCATGACATCCAACATGGCTGAGCGCAAGGCGAACTCATGTTTTTTGACATTGTCAAACACCCTTGAATCATAATGCGTCATCAAGGCGAGTTGAACGACCATCACTTTCTTTGAGCCGGTGATGTTGGTCATCAGCTCTTTTTCCATTTGCATGTAGTTTTTCTCAAAACGTGTGGCCTCAGGCGCCTCCTTCTTGATTTTGGAGGGCGCTTCAACTTTGGCTTTGCTGGCTGCTGCTTCCAATTCCTCAAGTTTGTCTTCGGCTTCTAATTCAGCTTTCTTTTCATAAAAACCTGAGAAAAAGAGGGTGACAAAGACCACGCCCACGAGCAACACGATCGCCAGGACGGCAATGATGATGATTTTGACAATTGGTTTTTTCTTTTTCGGCTCTTCTTCGCCTGCTTCGGCTTCTGGGGCTGGGGCTGCTGTTGCCATGGTGATCTCCTAAAAAAACGTATGGTGCTGGGACATTAAAATGTAAATGGGGTGCTCATGCCATCAAATCGAGCAATGAATCATTGCTTTTGACCTTCATCGAGGCATCGACAAGGGTGCTGGAATCTTGAGCGCTGGTCATCGCATCAGAGGCAAGAACGGGTTCAAATGGATTGCGAGCATTGCTCTCTTGTCCATGGTCTTGGGCCTGTCCGCCACCTTGTTGGTCAACTTGAACGTAGGTCTGATTCAGGCCAATGTCTTTCAAATTATCCTTCAGTTGTTGGCTGGCGTGTTGCAAAAGATTTTGAGTCAAGGCATTGTCGGCTTGAAATATGGCGGCTAATTTTCCATCTTTCATCTCTAGCTGCACGTCAACTGCGCCAAGTGTAGACGGTTTAAGTGCAAATTTCATTTTCCATTGGCCCTGGCTGATTTGTTCATGCATTCTTTTTGAAAGTTCAGCGGTCAATTGTTCGCTGAGCTTTTCATAAGTTTCGGCCATGTTCACCGGTGCGGACGGTCCTTGGGTGCTCTGTGCATGGGTGTCTCCAAAAGACGAGCCATTGCCCGAGTTGCCAGATGGTGCGCCTTGGTCTTGCGCGCTCAGTTGAGCGCCAGAGGCCAATCCAGCATCGCTTGGCGTGGTCACGGAGAAGGCGCTGGACAAAGCGTCTTTGCTATCGATGCCTTTGAGCTTGTTGAATTCCTTTTGTAAGGACGCAATGGCAGGCCCAGACAATTTTGATCCCGTCATGTTCAAAACAGCCAAGGTGCTGGTGGGTGTTGTTGTTGAAAAAGAGGGGCTTTTAGGTGAACCAGCGCTTTGACCCATGGAATCGATGCTGACTTGAGTGTTTTGTAAATCCACGCCTTCACTGGATAGAAGTTGGGTCAGTTCACTGGTCTTGGAGGCGGATAGACCCGCCAACGCCGCTTGGGAGGACATCAAGGTGTTCGCAGCTGGGTTGGGCTTGTTGTTGATTTGAATCGACAAGGCGTTCAAATCAACTTTGGTGTTGTCCGTTGGAAGCCATGGGGCATTGGGCCCAAAATCACTGGGCGTGCTTGGCAACTTTGACAAAGGATTTTGAAGGGTGCTGCCCGATGGGTCGGCTGTTGTGCTGAGCGAAAACAGCGAGGCGTTGCTTGGCGAGGACGTCAAGCTTGAAAGCGAGTTTTTTGTGGCTCCATTGGCGTTGATGTTTTGGGTCATCACAGAGGCAAGTGCATTGTTAGGAGGCACTTGAGCCGAAGAGATCATGGTTTGTGCTGCCTGAGGCCCAAAGAGGCTTGCAACTTGTGTTTCATCAAAGCCCATGGCTCTGGCGAAATCTGCGAGACTTTTTTCGTTGGGTGCATCTTGTGGCGTGATGAGTTGCGTTTGGTCACTCAGGGCGATGGTTTTAAGGCTGCCTGCAACAGCGAGGGTCGTTGGGTCGAGCTTGGACGAGACCAGTGCATCCAAGTTAGAGGCGTCAAGGGCCCCAACATCTTGGGTCGCGGGCAGACGCTGTTCGTTCAAAGCAAGCGTAGCAACAGCCAACTTTTGTTGCGGGTCCAAGGACGATTCGGCGCTTTGAGACGGTGGGTTTGAGCCTGGATCGGTGCTAGAGTCTTCTAAGGGCGCACTCGCATGGGTGTCGCCCTGAGCTGAAGGACTTGAAGGGGTGCGGTTTTGCAGATGGGACAGGGTGCTGTGGGTGGGGTGTTTCTTATCAGCTGGAGCGTTGTCGGCGTTCGAGGCTTTAGACGTGCTTTGGCGCACACGGTCTTGGGAGGCGTGGGTCGATTTCAAGCTTTGAGAACTCGAAGTCGACTTCAAACCGCCGCGGCTTTGAGTTGAGCTCGATGATGGGGTTTTCAGTTTGAGATCTGCCACCCCCGCTTTGGCCTTTAAATAGTCATGGCTAAAAGCCAAGGTGCTTGAAAGGGGGTCTAAAAGACTGGAAGACAATGCATGTTGACTGGAATCAGAGGCCAAAGAAGATAAAGCGTCGGGTTTTGCAGGCCCAGTACTTGCACTTGACGGGTTGGACGCGCCAGAAAAAGCGGGATGCATCATCCGTTCAAAGTACACCGAGAATTGGTCGCCACTTGGCGTGACCGTCGTGCTCGGTGTTGCCGCTTTTGTGCCGCCCAAAGCGTCTGTTGGGCCGTTGGGCTTGATGGTTGGCAGCGGATTGAAAGAGTTCATGCTCATTTTGTGTACTTTGGTAGTCTTTTGTAGGGTTTGGTGCCGGCAAAACTTGGTTAAAGTTCTGCCAGGCCTTCATGTAAAGCAAAAATCGTGACTGGTTAAAAGTTGCCAGTCAGCCCAACAGCTCGGTGCGCATGGATGCCTCTTTCAAGCATCGGAGCATTTGAACTCGACCCCACACTTTTTGAAAAGAATTGCATTTTGCCAGCTCTTTGATTATTCATATATGAAAAAAAGTCGCGTTTCAAACTGGCCCGCAGTTTGCTGATCCTTGCCAAGCCTTGTCGCAAAAACGGACAAGCCTTGGTTTTGTCCAAGTCAGCCAGAGGTGCAAATTTTTGAAGCCTTGAAAGAGCGTGCTAATTGGCACATCGATTGCTTATAGTCATACACGGTCGGATAAAACGACTTGAAATTGAGAACTTAAACATTAAAAACTGATTTAAAAATCATCATGAGCACCTTAACACTGTCAACCGTTCGACAGAATTTGATCAAATTTGACTATTCCGGTCTGGGTATTCCTGCGCTGGTGTTGATGATCATGGGCATGTTGGTTGTGCCTTTGCCGCCTTTGTTGTTGGATTTCTTGTTCACGTTCAACATTGTGGCCAGTCTGGTGATCATCATGATTGCCATTGGGACGCGTACGCCCTTGGATTTTTCTGCCTTCCCGTCCGTCTTGCTTTTTGCAACCATGTTGCGTTTGGCTTTGAACGTGGCTTCCACCCGAGTGATCTTGGTTCACGGCCATGAAGGCCATGACTCCGCAGGTAAAGTGATTTCCGCTTTTGGTGAGTTCGTGATCAGTGGCAACTACGTGGTTGGATTCATCATCTTCTCGATTTTGATGATCATCAACTTCATCGTGGTGACCAAAGGTGCTGGGCGTGTGTCTGAAGTGAACGCGCGTTTTACCTTGGACGCTATGCCAGGTAAACAAATGTCGATCGACGCTGACTTGAATGCTGGTGTGATCGACCAAGTCACGGCCAAGAAAAGACGTGAAGAGTTGTCTCAAGAGTCTGACTTCTTTGGATCCATGGACGGTGCGTCTAAATTTGTCAGTGGTGACGCCATCGCGGGTTTGTTGATTTTGCTCATCGCCCTCATTGGTGGTTTGATCATTGGTGTGGCACAACACAACATGTCTGTGGGAGACGCGGGTAAGTTGTATGTGCTCTTGACCATTGGTGACGGTTTGGTCGCTCAGATTCCTTCTTTGTTGTTGTCTTTGTCAACGGCCATCATTGTGACCCGTGTGACCACGTCGGAGTCCATGACCGAGCAAGCCAAGAGTCAGTTCTCCAATCCTTCCGCTTTGTTCATTGCTTCTGGCATTTTGGTGGTGTTGGGTATGGTGCCCGGCATGCCGCACATGATTTTTGTGGCCTTGGCCTCTGCCACGGCTGGGCTGGGTCTCATGGTCATTCGCCAAGAGGTGCAGGTCGAGGCCGAGGTACAAGCGGCCCAAGACGCACCTAAAGTATCAGCTCCCAAAGAGTTGGACTGGGACGATATCGATCAAGTGGACTTGATCGGTTTGGACATTGGCTACGGTTTGATCCCCTTGGTCAATCCTGAGATGGGTGGCGAGCTCATGACCCGCGTCAAGGGCGTTAGAAAGAAATTGTCTGCAGAGCTGGGCTTTTTGGTGCAGCCTGTCAGAATCAGAGATGATTTGAACATCGATCCCGACTCCTATCGCATTGTGCTCAAAGGTGTTGTGCGTGGTAAAGGGGACATCAAAGTAGGTCGTGAGTTGGCGATCAATCCAGGTCAAGTCTTTGGGGAACTGAAAGGTATTGAGACCTTGGAGCCCGCATTTGGCTTGAAAGCCATTTGGATTGAGCCGTCTGACCGTGATCAAGCTCGTGCCTTGGGCTACACGGTGGTGGACGCAAGCACAGCCATTTCAACCCATTTGAACAAAGTGCTCAGAGAAAATGCTTCAGACTTGATCAGCCACGATGAGGCACAACAACTGTTAGAGAAATTGGCAGCCAAGTCCCCCAAGTTGGCCGAAGACTTGGTGCCAGGCAAGATTACCTTAGGCGTCTTGACGCGTGTACTGCAGTGCTTGTTGATTGAATCTGTCTCGATCAGGGACATGAGAAGCATCGCCGAAACACTCACCGAAGTCGCTGGCAAGACCAACGATCCAGATCAATTGGCCGCACTGGTCAGACCCAAATTGGGACGCATGATCATGCAAAGCTTGGTGGATGAGAAAAACACCCTCTCCGTCATGACCTTGGAGCCGAGTTTTGAACAACTCTTGCACAATGTGCTCCAACAAACCCAACCCGGTCAACCTGTGGTGATGGAGCCAGGTTTGTCAGAAAATTTATTTGCTGCATTAAGAGAGGGAGCAAGAACCATGGAAGACGACGGAAATCCCGCTGTTCTTGTGGTCTCCCCCTTGATTCGCACTTGGCTCTCAAAAGCCGTCAGACACCGTGTCAATGATTTGACCGTGCTCTCCTACAGTGAGATTCCAGATGACCAATCGGTCAAAGTGATTCACACGGTGGATGCCAAAATCAAAGACCAGTGATCGACACCCTCTAGAACTACCGAACATTCAATTGACTTAAAACACGAGATCAGCCATGGAACTCAAAAGAATATTAGCCAAAGATGCACGCCAAGCCAACGAGAAAGCCGTCGCGCTTTATGGCCAAGATGTGTTGGTGATATCAAGCTGCCAAGTCAGAGGACAGACCGAGCTGATCGTGGCCGTGGACATGGCTCCTCTTGGGTCAGAGGAAGCGGTGCACGATGCCTCAGGCACCAGTCACTTGCCCGTGGTTCAGTTGGGCGCACAGGAAGAAAAGACCAGCTCAAAAAAGAGCACCACATCAACAAGTGGCAAAGAGTTCAAAGACAATTCCTTGCGCTTTGAAGATATCTTAAGTGAGGAGTTGAATCAAAATGCCAACTCCAAGGCAGAGATTGTCAAAAACAGCAACATCACACCCGTCAAGTCCCCTAAAAAGAACAAGCCAGGGCTTCAACAGGTGAGCGCCATGGATGACGTCCAAGCCTTTGAAGAAAAAATGTTGGGTCATCGAGGTCAAAAAGCCCAAGCTGCACTTGACAACAAGACCACACAAGACGAGCAAGAGGCAGCGTTGGCCAAGAGCACCGACAAGTCAGAGCGACAAATGCACATCGATGCGCACGAACTCATGCGCGGTCAAGACATCGTGGAATTGGTCCGAGGCGAACTGGCTCAACTCAGAAAAGAATTTAGAATGACGCAACAAATGAACTTGTGGCAAATGAGCACACAAATTCATCCCGCTTTGGTGCCTTTAAGGCAAGCCCTTCAAGAAGCCCCCATCCCAGCGGCGTTGAAAGCCTTGTTGGTCGACAGCATTCATCAAAAGGAAACGCCTGAAAGCGCTTTGCAAGAGATCCGCTCCCACTTGCTGCACTCCATTGGGGATGCACAACGGGCGTTGCCAGACAGCGGTGTGCATGTGTTCTCAGGCTTCTCGGGTTCAGGTAAAACCATGGCGGTCGCACGTTTGGCACAAAATGCAAGTGCCATGTATGGCGCTGAACAAGTGGCGGTCATCAGTTACCAAGACACCAAGCCGGGTGCTTGGAACCAGACACAACTCTTGTGTGCCCAATCGGGTGCAGACTGCTACAGGGCGACCAATGCAGCGGCGTTGCAGCTTTTGTTGGAAGAGCTTCAAGCAAGAAGGTTGATTTTGATTGACACCTCTGGGGTTCAAATTGGCGAGCGATTGCAAGAAATTCAAGCCGTCTCTCAACAACTTCAAATGGAGATGAGCATGCATGCGGTCTTGCCAGCGGATGCTTCACAAGCGACGATTGCCAAATTGAATCAAATGACACAAATTTCCTGGACCTCCTTGGTGGTCAGCAAGCTCGATGAGTCCACCCAGCCATGGGCATTGCTACAGTTTTTGATCGAACAGCCTTTGGGTGTGAGCATGGTCAGCCGCGGTGAACGCATGGCCGACTGGAGCTCAAAGATCGATGGCAGCGAATTCGTTGATGTGGGCCTGTCTCAATTGAGCCTGACCACCGTTCCAGAGGGCGCCTCACAACTGCATTCAGCAGTCGCAAGAGCAACAGCAAAAATTGCACAATTGGCCAACGAAGGTGCAATGCAAGGCGCCATGGGCGCCAGACAACCAGCAGGTATCCATTCATGAACTCGAAACAAACACAAATCATTGGCGTGGCAAGTGGCAAAGGGGGCGTGGGTAAAACCACGTGCTCGATCAACTTGGCGTCCGCGTTGGTGATGCAAGGCCACCAGGTGATGCTTTTTGATGCGGACTTGGGGCTGGCCAATGCGCAAATTGCATTGGGTGCTCGATCGACCTACAATTTAAGTCATGTTTTATCTGGCGAAAAAACCTTGTCGGAAATTGTCATGACCACCAAGCAAGGCATCAAACTGATTCCAGGCGCCTCTGGTGTGCAAGAGTTGGCCGGATTGAATCAAATCCAAGCGGCCAGCATTGTGCAATCTTTTAGCAGTTTGTCAGATGAAATTGATTATTTGATTGTTGACGTGGCCGCTGGAATTTCTCCCTCGGTCCTGGCATTTTTGAGTGCCTGTCAAAGGCGCTTTATTGTGGTGAAGGATGACCCGTCCTCCATTGCGGATGCGTATGGCACGATCAAGGTGCTGTCCAAAGAAATGAAGTTGGATGAAATCTATTTGTTACCCAACATGGTCCACTCCCAAGCCGAAGGTTGGAAGTTGTACCAAAGGCTCAACGATGTGTGCGTGAAGTTCTTGGGACTGACGCTGCATTATTTGACCGCCATTGAAAACGATGAATTTGTCTTGAGTGCGCTTCGCAAATACCAGTCGGTCCTTGACTTTGCACCGGGTGCTGCGGCCACCAGAGACTTTAGGCGCTTGGCACAAATTTGCCAAGATTTGAGACCCATTGATCACGCCTCAGGCGGATTGCAGTTTTTTATGGAGAGGCTGATCAATCCCAGCCATGCAACACTATGAGAGCACTATCCCCTGTCAAACAATACCAACAACAAAGCTCCCCTGGTGAAGAGCTCGTGATGGCCCATTTGGGGCTGGTCAAACGAGTGGCCATTCACTTGCGAGCGCGGGTGCCAGCTTTCATGGAGCTTGATGAATTGATTCAAGTGGGCATGATTGGACTTTTAGAGGCGGCCAGGTCCTTTGATTTGAACAAAGGCGTGGAGTTTGAAAATTACGCCCACAGCCGTGTGCGCGGTGCCATGCTCGACGAGGTCAGGCGCTTGTCGTTTTTACCGAGATCTGCCGTGGCCTTCAACAAGTCACACAACGAGACGGTTCATACCTTGGCCTCAGAGTTGGGCCGTGCCCCGACCCAAGTTGAAGTGGCCGAGTTCATGGGCAAAGACATCGAAGAGTTCCATAAAGACAGAGGCAAGGCTTGGCAGTTTGAAACCTATTCGATGGAAGTCGTGACCGAAGAGGTGATGAACATTGCTGACACCCGCGACCAACAGCCTGAAGCGATTGTGGAGCACGCGCAGTTGATGGATGCAGTGACCTCTGCGATTGAAGATTTGCCTGAACGCGAACAATTGGTCATGCAACTTTACTATGTTGAAGAGCTTAATTTGAAGGAAATTGGTGAAGTGCTTGGGGTGAGTGAATCCCGCGTGAGCCAAATCTTGTCTGTGGTGGTCAAAAAACTCAGGGTCAATTTAAAAGGTGCAATTGAGCCCGTGGCCCTTGAAGAGCGAGGCTAGTCATGAGCAACTTTTACCAATTGTTTTTGGCCTGGGGCATTTTGCTCGTCGTGGTCTTGAGCTTTTATCTGATCGATAAAGTCAACACCATGTATCGGTTTTCTGTGCCCGCTGAAATCCCCAAGACCTATTCCGATGGCTTGTTTGGCGAGTTGGTGGGCAAGAATTTGTGGGATGCCATGAGTGGGCTGCCCGTTCAAGGGATCGACCCCAAGCTGGTGGACAACTTAAAGCCCCATTACGAACCCATTTTGCGTCAACACATTGAACACACCTTCATGGAAGGCTTCAGAGATGGACAGGCCCAAAGAGCGGGCGTGCCACCCAACAACCGTCCAATTCCAACGCCAAGAGGATCGGTGGAGTCTTGGCTTCCCCTTCATCACTTGGCCAGCATTTACCAAGCAGGATCTGAATTTGCCATGGGCTTGCCAGAAGAGCATTTGAGAATTCAACAAAGCTTGGATCAAGTCACCGCCATGTTGTATGCAAGAACCAATTTTGAACTCAAAGACCCTTATTCAGAGACGCTTTTAAAGTTACCGATTCTAGAAGGCTTGATGCCCGATCCTGAGTTGGAGTCACAAACGGTCCCGGACCTCCTGACGCTTGAGCAAAACAATGAGGCGCCCATGACCCCCATGCCAGACATGGTTCAGCAAGGGCAAAATGCAAAAATGCAGGAGATTTCTGACTCTTTATCGGGTTTTGGATCTTTGGGCGAGTCTGAGCCAGCGCCAGCCCATGTGGCGTCTGAGGTCACCGAAGCGTCTGAGGTCGCAGTAGCTGCAGAGGGCGAGCCACAGGGCCAAGTCTTGGCTGAAAACAGCACCGTTTTACCTGCACCGAATTTAACCTTGCCCCAAGCGCAGCCGGTTTAAAGCTCAAAAGTGATGGGTTTTGGAGAGGATTTTGTTGATTTCTGGAAATGATTACTCAAGTTACGGAAGATAGGGACGATTCCTAGAGAGTCAGATCAACACTCAGGAATTAATCATCATGCGAGCAAATTTAAAAGGCATTGAGAGTTATGGAGATGTCAAACACTCCACAGGCGTAGCAACGGCGAACAACGTTGAGTTGATTCAGATGTTGTTTGATGGATTGATTGAGAGTTTGAGTACGGCCAAGGGTCATATTCAAAGGGGTTCGATTTCGGAAAAATCCAAAGCCATCGCGCGCGCAAGCCGCATTGTTTTAGGTCTCCAAGGGGCCTTGGATTTTGAAAAGGGAGGCGATTTGGCCTCCAATTTGAATGAGTTGTATTCTTATGTGACGCGCCGATTGATCCATGTGAATTTGCACAATGATTTGAAGGCGTTGGAAGAGATTTTTGGTTTGATGAGCGAAATCAGAGAAGCATGGGATACTGTGCCATCTCTGGTGCCACCTGCAAACACAGGTGCGATGAGAATGAATTGAGAAAGGCTTCAAAAACCCACTGTTTTGCATAGGGTTTGAGAACTTCTCAAAATTTGATACAGTGGGTCTGAGGGAGCCAAGTGCTTCTGAAGCCTTTGATTGGAGCACAAAATGGGATTTGTCGGCATTGGATTGTTATTCTTCTTCATCTTCGGCGTGTTTGTTATTCACGGGGGAGATTTAGAGCCAGTTATTCACGCTGCACCTTCTGAGTTTGCCACCATTGCTGGAGCTGCTGTGTCGGCCATGTTGATTGGTCAAAGCATGGACACCGTCAAGGGTGCGTTCGCTGGCATGGGCAAAGCCTTGAAGGGTCCCAAATACAAAAAAGAAGATTTCATGGGCGTGATTTTTGTGGTTTCCAAGATCATGAAAACCCTGAAATCTGAAGGTGCTGTGGCCCTTGAGGCGCACATCGAGAACCCAGAGTCTTCCGCTATTTTTGCAGAGCACCCCCCACTTTTAGCCGATCATGGCGTCTTGGATTTGATTTGCAACACCATGCGTTTGTTGGTGGTGTCTTCTGGCAATTTAAGTCCCTACGCGGTGGAAGACGTGATGACCGCCTCCATCAAATTGCATCACCACAACGAATTGAAGCCTGCCGCTGCCTTGGCGGGCATGTCGGGTGCGCTACCCGCTTTGGGTATTGTGGCGTGCGTGTTGGGTGTGGTGAAAACCATGGGTGCGATCGATCAGCCCCCACCCGTCTTGGGTGCCTTGATTGGTTCGGCCTTGGTGGGTACGTTCATGGGGGTGTTCTTGGCCTACGGATTGATTGAGCCCATGGGCGTGCGTTTGCAACAAATTGTGGACGAAGAGGGCGAGATGTACAAAGTGGTCCAGCAAATTTTGATTGGAACCATGCATGGTCACCCTGTGCCCTTGGTCATTGAGGCGGCAAGGGTCTGCATCAGCCATCACAACCAGCCTAGCTTTGGTGAGATTTTTGACGGATTACGAGGCAAGTAAAGATGCCTGACGATCAAGCCCCAGAAGCAGGAGCGGTCGAGGCCCCTCCTGAGCCACCAGCAAGCGACACGCCTGCTGCGCCTGCGGCAGGCGAGGCTTTAGCACCGGTCATTGTCATCAAGAAAATCATTGATGAGGGGCACGGTGGTGCTCACGGTGGTGCTTGGAAGATTGCGCTGGCTGACATGATGACGGCCATGATGGCCTTCTTTTTGTTGATGTGGCTGCTTGGAGCCTCTAACTCCGATCAGCGCAAAAGCATTGCCGACTATTTCAAACCAAGCTCTCACAGTTTGGTCCCCTTTGGCTCCTTGGCGGGCTCCAACGGTGTTCTAGGCGGTCGCTCGATCATTGACCCCGATGGGTTCCCCTTTACAGCCAAGCAAACCGGTCTTCTAGAAAGACTCACGCCCAAATCTGAAGGTGGTCCCAATCCAGACACCGAGCCAGGACCAGAAAACGAGAGAGATCCTTCAAACCCAGGCAAAGAAGGTCAGGGCAGCGAAGGCACGGGTAAAAACGGCAAAGGCACGGCCGATGAGTTGACCGACGAGGAGAAAAAGGAAATCGCGGCTCAACAAGACGAGAAGAATTTCAAAAAACTCGAGTCCGAGATCAAACAAAAATTGTCTGAAAACAAAAAAATTGCTGGCTTGAAAGATCAAGTCTCGATCACCAGAGACAAGCAAGGCTTGAGGATTGAGATCATTGACAAGGCAGACTTTGCCATGTTCCCATCCGGCACGGTGAGCATGCAAGGCAAGGCGCAGGCCTTGATTGCTGAAGTGGCCGCGTCCCTAGCGACCATGCCCAACAAGATTGCCATTCGAGGTCATACCGACAGCGTGCCCTTTCAAAACCCAGATATCTCCAACAACTGGGAGTTGTCGGCGCAAAGGGCGGAGGCCACTCGAAAAATGTTAGAAAAGCAAGGCATCCCCGAGGCACGCTTTAACCGAATTGAAGGCGTTGCCGATACCGATCCGTTCAACACGAACGATAAAAAAGATCCTAGAAACCGGCGCATGAGCATCACGGTGCTGAACAACGATTAAAAAAAGGCGTCAAAATTTGACGCCTTTTTTGTGGGGTTCAGCGCTCGGCTCAAAAATCCTATGCGGATCGCAAATCGTATTTGTTGATCTTTTCAATCAAGGTCGTTCTTTGCAGATTCAAGAGCTTGGCCGTTCTTGACACATTGCCTTGGGAGCGTGTGAGCGCTTGCTCAATGATGTTTTTCTCGATCTCGGCCAAGCGGTCCTTCAAAGACAGTCCCTCAGGTGGTAGTTGAGGCATGCCTTGAGCGAGCATGATGATGTCCTCAACATCCGTGTCAAGGTCAAGTTCAACTTGGTTCATTTCCGCCAAAACTTCAGGCGGTGGTGTCATGGCGGTTGGCACCAAGGGCGCCGTCGTGGCCACCATGGAAGATTGCAGTTGCACCAAGCCTCGGGGCAAAAGGGAGGGGGGAATTTTCTTCAGGTCCAAGACTTGGCCCGCATACAGCGTGCTGAAGCGGTCCACCAAATTGGAGAGTTCACGCACATTACCGGGCCAGGGATAGCTTCTCATGGTTGCCAAGAAATCAGCACTGAATTTGATGGTCCCGTGTTGGACGTTGGCGAACTTTTGCGCAAAATGCAGCAGCAAAGGCTCAATGTCCTCGACACGTTCTCTTAAAGGGGGGGTGTTGACCGGTAAAACGTTCAAGCGGTAGTACAAATCTTCCCGGAAGCGGCCTTCGTTGATCTCTTCCTCCAAGTCCCTGTGGGTTGCGGCAATGACGCGGACATCGATGGGGATTTGACGGGTAGAGCCAATCGGGTCAATGGTTCTTTCTTGGAGCACGCGCAGCAGTTTGACTTGCATGTCCATGGGCATGTCGCCAATTTCGTCCAAAAAGAGGGTGCCACCATGGGCCAACTCAAACCGACCCAGGCGGTCCGCGACCGCACCAGTGAAGGAGCCTTTGCGGTGCCCAAAAAGCTCGCTCTCTAAAAGCTCTTTTGGGATGGCGCCACAGTTGATGGGGACAAAATTGGAGCCAGCGCGAACCGATTGGTCATGCAGGGAGCGAGCCAACAGCTCTTTGCCAGTTCCACTTTCACCAGTGATCAAAATGGTGGAGTTGGAGTTGGCGATGGTGGCCAGTAGACTTCTTAGAGACTGAGCCGATGGACTTTGACCGATGTATTGAGCGCTTGGTTTCATAAAGATGATGGATTACTCAAGGGTTCTGATAGCGAATGAGCAAGGCAGGATTCTCATCGTCATCCTGGACGCATTGCGCAAGAGCCGTTTTGTCATCAGTCCCATGCCCTCATAGGTCGGTAAAACATTGAAAATACCACGGTTTCAGCTTATTTTAGGATTTAAGTTGATAATTTTAATGACGATATACATAAGAGACCTTGATCAGTGGTTTTTTCGTTTCATTTGAGCTCTTTCAACGGGTCTTGGGGAAACAGGATCCGGTCGAGCACAAGAGCAGTCGGCACAAGATTCAGATCGGGGTTCTTGATGAGGCTTGAGTTTTTGAGAGATCAACGGTCGAATGATGACTTTTTAACATTCTGACTATAAAGCTTACGCTGTTACGGTCGAATCTATGTCTGTAGGGAAGAAAGAGTCTAGACGCTTTCTTCCTCGATCAGCGGGTTCTACGTCGGTGGCAATGATTGGCCACCTGTCTTGTTTTTTTGATTATGAAGGACATTGCCATGAAACATTTTTCCCTTGTCAGCGCAGCAGCAGTACTCAGTCTCTTGAGCGCTTGTTCAAGCACACAACTCTTCAAGTCCGCTCAGGTTCAGCCTCCAGTCGCCAACCCTAACGTCTCCTTGTTGGCCCCCATGGCAGAAAAGCGTGAGAGCTTTGTGGCAACAGGTTATGCCGTGATCAGCATTCAAAACCACAAAAACCCTGCTCAGCAGCGTCTTTTGGCCATCCGTGCTTCAAAATTAGATGCCTATCGCGCCTTGACTGAACAAGTCTATGGTCAACATTTGGATGCCAACACCACCGTGTCCGATATGACGGTTGTCAATGACACGTTTCGCACCAAAGTTGAAGGCGTGATTTATGGTGCTCAATTGGTCAGCATCACGCCTGTTAGCGATGACACCTATGAAACCACCTTGTCTTTGGACAGGGGTGTGGTACAAGATTTGCGTAATCTTTATTTGCAACAACTTGCGATGAGATCGCGTTAAGCAAATCAACGACCTGGGACCAGCGTGGACAAGCGTCGTTCATCAAACCCAAGGGATGCCCGCTCATGTTCAATGTTCACAAAAGTCACACCCAAGGACTGATCAGAAAGGCCATCGCTCGCATGGGCCGATTGCAGTTCAGTGATCTGAGCAGTATAGTGTGTTGGGTGGATGTGTTGAGATTGATGGGGCTCTTGTGGGTGGCGTGCATGATGGCCATGGTGGTGATGCTTTCGGTCACCACCACTTGGGCGCAAGACAAAAACCCTGGATTCAAGGGCAGCGCGGATCTCAATGCTGACCAACGCTTACAAGCCGTGAGAGAG
>CAIMNS010000151.1 GCA_903842945.1 uncultured Burkholderiales bacterium | reverse complement strand
CATCCGACACATTGGACGAGCCCAAAATACCCGACAAGGGGTTGCCCGCATCGGGCTTTTTGTCGACCTCTTTGGGCAAGATGCCGCCTTTGTCGGGGGTGGCCGAGGCGTCGGCTTTGTCGTCTGCTTTGTCTTTGTCCATGGCTTTGTTGGACTTGCCGTACAAAGGCGCATTGGGATCCCAGTCCTTGTTCTTCTTGTCCTCACTCGCGTCTTGTTCTGAGCTGTGAATCAGTCCTTTGTTCAAAAAGGGAATGGGCACTTTGGTGACATAGACCGCCAAAGCCAAGGCAAGGCCTAGGCCGACAATCAAACCAAAAATAAAACCGAGCAACGTGCCTCCGCGCTCGCTGTTGCTATTGCGCTTACGCTTGCCTTGGAGATTGAGGATAGAGGTCATGAATTACTTTTTTATCTCTAGAAATGCTTTTTGCAACCAACAACAAACACCAAGGCTTTCAGAAAAATCGACTGAGAACCCACAAAAACGACCAGCTGCCTTGATTATTGTGCTTTTTCAGGTCTTTTGCACAACCGGCCTCACCCAGAGTCCAACTCACGCTCAAACACCACCGGCGCCATCTGCACCGCCAGTTTCTACATTTTAAGAGGCGCAGACACCCCCAAGAGGTGCAGGCCGCAGCGAAGCACTTGCGCCACTGCAGCCACCAGCGCAAGTCTGGACTGTTTGACAAGGACGTCTTCCACCAAAATCCGTTCTTGGTCATAGTAGCTGTGATAGCTGGCCGCCAACTCTCTCAAATAAAACGTCACATCGTGAGGCGCCAAATCTTGCGCCGCATGCTCTAAGACGTCGGGGTACTTGGCTAGGATGAGCATCAAGTGTTGCGCGACCTCACTCTCCAAGGGAGAGACATCAAAACTCAACAATCGCTCAAAGTCCAGTTGGCCACTGGCGGCCTTGTCAAGGGCCGTCACGTCAAAGACCTCAGCGTCTTCGCGTGCAGGCTGCATCAGACCCTCTTTCATCAAAATGGAGCAAATCCGAGCATGCGCATACTGCACATAGTAGACCGGGTTGTCGTTGTTCTTGGCCACCGCCAAGTCCACATCAAACAAATACTCTGTGTCGGGCTTGCGACTCAGCAAGAAAAATCTCACCGCATCCCTTGATGTCCACTCGATCAAATCCCTCAGTGTCACATAACTGCCCGCGCGTTTGGAGATCTTCACCTCCTCGCCGCCCTTCATGACGCGCACCATGGTGTGCAAGACATACTGGGGATAGCCAAGCGGTATGCCTAAACTGCGCACATGAGAGACCGCCTGCAAACCCGCTCTCACCCTTGCAATCGTGCCGTGGTGATCGGTGCCTTGGATGTTGATCACTTGCTCAAACCCGCGTTCCCATTTGCTCAAATGGTAGGCCACGTCTGGCACAAAATAGGTGTAGCCCCCCTCGCTCTTTCGCATCACCCGGTCTTTGTCGTCTCCAAAGTCAGTGGACTTTAACCACAAGGCGCCGTCTTGTTCATACGTGTGCCCCGACTTCACCATGTCACTCACCGCTTTCTCGACTCTGGCGGAGGTGTACAAACTGGACTCCAAATAAAACTCGTCAAACTTGAGCGCAAACGCCGACAAATCCAAATCTTGCTCGCGCCTCAAATAGGCCACGGCAAAGTTTTTGATTCCCTCCATGTCCTCGGGGTCCCCGCTTGCGCTCACCTCCCGGTCATCGGATTTGACGCGCTCTTTGGCCAAATAAGCCTTGGCGATGTCTGCGATGTAGTCGCCTTGATAAGCCTGCTCGGGCCAATCGGGGTGACCTGGGTCGATGCCATGGATACGACACCACGTGCTCTTGGCCAAGGTATCAATTTGCACACCGGCGTCGTTGTAATAAAACTCTCGGTGCACGCTCAAGCCTTGGGTTTCAAACAAGTTGCAAAGCGCATCTCCAAGTGCGGCCTGCCTGGCATGCCCCACATGCAAAGGCCCAGTTGGATTGGCAGACACGAACTCCACCAACACGCGAGACGCCCTTGGGGGCTTTTCTCCAAAGCGACTCGACGCCGTCAAGACCTCGCTCACGATCGCTTGCTTGGCGCTTGGCTTCAATGTTAAATTCAAAAAACCAGGT
>CAIMNS010000150.1 GCA_903842945.1 uncultured Burkholderiales bacterium | reverse complement strand
GGCTGAGCAAGTTGAAAAAATTGAACTCAAGGTCCATTCCTTGGTGCTGGAACTCACGGGTAAAAAAGAACCCAAAGATGGCCTCCAAGGTAAATTCAGCGTCTACCATGGCTGTGCAGCAGGCCTGCTGTTTGGACGCGCTGGTGAGGAGGAGTTTGCCGATGAGGTGGTCACTAGCCAAGCCGCCACGGATCTCAGACGCAAGGTGGTGGCCATCGTGGACGACTCCATCGATGAAGCCAGTGCGGATGTCACCGCTTACCTGCAATCGGGTGCGCCCATCCACATCCGTGTTGATCACGCCATTGGGTCATTGGAAAACCCGATGACCGATAGCTTGCTTGAGAAAAAATTCCACGACCTCAGTGACCCTGTGATCGGTGAAAAAATGACCCAGGCCCTGATCGAATCGTGCTGGAAATTGGGCCAAAGTCCCGATTTAAAAACCTTGCTCCAGCAGTGTTTGCCCCGTTGAACACCAGGGCACGGCCTCAAAGTCTCTGACTCACAAGCCTGCAACCCAGGGATTACCCTAAAAACAACATGGACTTGTTAGCACTCCCACCAAGGGAGTGCTAAAATGGGTTTCCTGCAAGAAAGGACCCTACCATGACTGCCTTAAGCACCTTGTCAACATCCCAAACACTGCCAGCCACCTCCTGGGGCTTGATACCGCCTCTTGGACACTTGGACGCCTACATCTCGGCGGTCAACCGCATGCCCATGCTCACTTTAGAGCAAGAGCAAACCTTTGCGCGCCTCCTTAAAGACAACAACGACCTGGAAGCGGCGGGAAAATTGATCATGTCGCATTTGCGTTTGGTGGTCTCGGTGTCCAGACAGTACTTGGGCTATGGCTTACCGCATGCGGACCTCATTCAAGAGGGCAATGTGGGCCTCATGAAAGCGGTCAAACGTTTTGATCCCGAGCAAGGGGTGCGCTTGGTGAGTTATGCCATGCATTGGATCAAGGCAGAAATACACGAATACATCTTGAAAAACTGGCGCATGGTCAAAGTGGCCACCACCAAGTCCCAACGCAAGCTTTTTTTCAATCTTCGTTCCATGAAACAAGGCTTCAAAGCCGACACCGAAGACAGCAACGCACATCGTTTGAACCTCTCCGAATCTCAAATTGAACAAGTTGCCAAGGATTTGAACGTCAAACGTGAAGAGGTCATGGAGATGGAGACTCGCCTGAGTGGCGCAGACATCATGCTCGACCCCGCTCCCAATGAGGACGGAGACGAGACCTATGGGCCCATCTCCTATTTGACCGATCTCAATCACGAACCCACTGCCATGATCGAATCGCATCAACGCGATATGCTCTCCAGTGATGGCTTGAGCCTAGCGCTTGAGGCGCTCGACCCCAGGTCACGCAGAATCGTGCAAGAGCGCTGGCTCAACGTCAAAGACGACGGCAGCGGTGGCATGACTTTGCACGATTTGGCAGCAGAGTTTGGCGTGAGCGCAGAGCGCATTCGTCAAATTGAGACCGCCGCCATGAAAAAAATGAGAGAGTCTCTCTTAGAGTTCACTTGATAGAGCGCAAGGCTCGCTCAGGGTGAGCGTCCAAGCTTGACCGTGAAGACAGATGCCATGCGCTTGGTGGAGGTCTTAGCCCAAGGCTTGCGTCCCTCCCCGCTCATCAACTTTGCGCCAACAGCGTTTTGAGATCTTGCAGCAAACTGTCCTGTGGTGTTCCATACCGCACAAACAAACGCAACTTGCTGTGGGTGTCGTAGACATAAAACCCTGCGGTGTGCTCGACACCGTAACTCGTGGGTGTTGGGCCAGGGGTCTTTTGATAAAACACCTTGAAGTCTTTGGCAGCTTGTTTGAGTTGCTCAGCCCCTAAACTCACACCCGCAAAGTCTTCGCCAAAATTGGCCATGTAGGCATCAAGCACCTCTTGCGTATCGCGCTCTGGGTCAACACTCACAAAAAGTGCCTTCACCTTTTGGCCTTGTTCGCCCAACTCAGCCTTGATGGCTTTGAGCTCAGACAGCGAGCTTGGACACACATCTGGGCATTGTGTATAACCAAAAAAAACCAACACCAATTGCCCCTTGTAAGCTTGCAATTGATGGACCGAACCCGTGCGATCTTGCCAGGTCAAATCCCGCGCGTAATCGGCCCCTGTGATGTCCACCGAATTGAAACTCACCGAGTTCTGTGAGCACGCCAAGACACCCAGCACGCCAATGAGCAGCACACCTCTTTTAAACCCAGCGCACAAGCCCGAGATCAAATTGAAAGTTTTCAAAGCAGGCTCACCTATAAATAGTGGTCAATTAAAAAAGCAGCAAACAGCAAACTCAAATGGATCAGCGAAAACTTGAACGTAGCACGGGCCAACTCATCCGAGTATGCACGCCACAATCGGTAGGCATAAGCGCAAAAGACCAAACTTAACATCACCGCGCTCACCAGATAGAACCATCCGCTCATTTGATAAATGAAGGGCAACAAACACGACGCAAACAAGACGATCGTGTAGAGCAATATTTGCAATCGGGTGAACTCGTTGCCGTGCGTCACGGGGAGCATGGGCAGACCTGATTTTCTGTAATCCTCAACACGGTAAAGCGCCAAGGCCCAAAAATGAGGAGGGGTCCATAAAAAAATGATCAAAAACAAAATCAGCGCCTCAGGCCCCACCTCGCCCGTCATCGCCGCCCAACCCAGCACCGGCGGCATCGCACCCGAGGCACCCCCAATCACAATGTTTTGAGGGGTCAGAGGCTTTAAGATCACGGTGTAGACCACCGCATAACCCACAAAGGTCGCAAAAGTCAGCCACATGGTCAAGGGGTTCACCATCTCATACAGAACAAAGGACCCGGCTGTACAGAGGAGCGTCGAAAACAAGAAAGCCTCCGTGTCCGTCAACTCGCCCTTGGCTGTGGGTCTCCAAGAGGTGCGCTTCATCAAGGCATCGATTCTCTTTTCAACCAAGCAGTTGAACACCGCTGCTGCGGCAGCAACCAACCAGATCCCCACACAGGCGTAGCCGGCCAACTTCAGATCTTGTTCCTTAGGCAGTCCAGGAATGGCAAGAACCATCCCAATCAAAGCACAAAAAACAATCAATTGAATGACCCGAGGCTTGGTCAATGCATTGAATTGTCGCCATCTCGGCAAAATATCGAATCCCAGAGTGCTCATGCCGTGTCTTTGATCGGTTGGTTTGTAAAAATTTGAAGACTAAGCCTCATGGCTACGGCCTTGCATGGACCCAAAACGCTTAGCGCTTCGATCTTGAAGAAACTGAAGTGAACTCCACATCAAAGTGATCACCAAACCACTTGCACCTGCTACATGTAGGATAGCACCAATCATGGGCCAGCCCAAGACCACGTTGGACAAGCCAGTCAACAACTGCAACAACAAGAGACCACTCAAGGCCAGGCCCAGTCGTGTGTGTCCTGACTTGAACAACTTCATGCTGAGCATCCCAAGCACCCCAAAGACCAAGAAAGCCGTCAAGCGGTGTACATAATGAATGGCCGTCAAGGCCTGGAAAACCAAGGGCTCTTGAGCTGAGGTCAACCCCAAGGGTCGCCAAAGCTCAAAGCCTTGTGCAAAGTCCATCTGAGGCCACCAACTCTCTTGACACAGGGGAAAGGTTTGACAAGCCAGGACCGCGTAATTGGTACTGACCCAAGCGCCAAGGGCCAATTGCACCACCAGCACACACGCCCCCAACGTCAACCACCGCCCTAGGGAGACTGTTTTGATTTTTTCAATTGCATTGGGGTCGACATGGACATTTGCGGCCCACTCAGCCTCTTGAACTGCACTTGCCTTGGGCCAAGCACCATAAGCATGCCACTGCGCCACCAAGAGCGCCAACAGCCCCATTCCCCCAAGCAAGTGCAAACTCACGATCGCGGGCCACAACTTGCTCGTGACCGTCAAGGCCCCAAAAGCCCCTTGTAGGATCACCCACATGAGCGATGCGCTCGCACACCACAACGCAACTCGCCTGCTCTCATGCTTCAAAGCGCTCTTGAGTTCCTTCAAGTGCATGCGCCAAGTCTCCACGCACAAAATGAAAATCAAAAACCCCACCGTCATCGCCGCATAGCGATGGATCATCTCAATCCACGCTTTGCTCAAACTCACTGGCCCTTGTGGCATCGTTTGGTGAGCAGCCGCAATGTCAAGGCCCGCACCCACGGGAGAGACAAAACCATAACAACCCGGCCAATCAGGGCATCCCAGCCCTGAATCGCTCAATCGCGTAAAAGAGCCAAACAAGACCAAGTCAAAACATAAAAATAAAGTAAGGGCACACAACCTTCTCAAGTGTTGTTGTCGGCTTTCTTGGGCAGCACCTCTAAGCCATACCCAGCAAAGCAGTCCCACACCCAGGACCAAACCCAAACAAAGCATGGGCACACTCGGCCTCAAATCAATGCCATTGCTCCACTTCATCATCGTCCCGCCTTGTCCCAACTCGCAGAGGCTCTCAGCAGCTTGTCGATATCTTTCTTGATGTTCATGGTCGACTCACGGTCCTTTGGTGCCTTGAACCGCTCCATCAACTGTCCCATGGGGTCCACCAAATAAAAGTAGTCCTCCAGTTGGGCGCCTTCTTTGCTCGTTGGCCCCTCGGTTTCGTTCAAGAGCCATGTCCTCAAAGCGGTTTGCGAAACGCGAAGCACCCGAGCTTGGGTCAAACCAGGCTTGATCACCTTGTCAATAGGCGCTTGATCCTTGATCAACCACACCCAATCCACGCGGTCTTGCTCCTTGCCCAAAGAGACGATCAATTGTCTTTGGAGGTAGAGCCGGTCTTGACACGCCTGGTGACAGGCCCCGGAGTCCACGCTGATCAAAAGCCACTGCCCCTTTAAACTCAACAAGTCCACGAGCG
>CAIMNS010000149.1 GCA_903842945.1 uncultured Burkholderiales bacterium | reverse complement strand
CAAAATTTGATAATTTCTAACTTCAAGTTATAATCTGTTGCGTGGTGGTTGTAGCTCAGTTGGTAGAGTCCAGGATTGTGATTCCTGTTGTCGTGGGTTCGAGTCCCATCAGCCACCCCATATAATTCAACAACTTAGCCCGGTCTGTCCGGGCTTTTTGCTTGTAAAGTCGCAAAAGGCAGGCCTATAGCCTTGACCAATCCGACCACTTTTTTGCATTTAAGCGCCTTACACCATGAATTGATCGTCGAGTACTTTGCCTCGAGTTTCTCCAATATGAAAATCTATGGATTGACTCAGTTGTGCATTGATTCTCTCTCGATTTAATCTAATCTCTTCAGGCTCACGATGGCCGTCTTGGTTTGTATCAAAGCTTTGGAACGTTGATACCGGCAACGAGATTAGCTATACAGCGCGTTCAGTTAGTATATCGATCAACCCATTGCCTGCTGAGATCAAGTGAGCGTTTGCGGTAAAGCCAAAAGTAAATAATAAAAGTGCTGAAAAGAATCGAGCCATTTGATTCAAATTGCTGTGCCGCCTAAGTTATCCAACGGAATACTTAATAGAACATTGCTTGTAGTGTAAGTATAGAGACAGTCGTCGCATGGAACAGAGCCGAGGGTGAGCACGAAGCCTACAGTCAATTTGACCTCTTGATAAAGTGAGTCACTCATTTTTACCAAAGGAGAGTTCAAGATGTTTGTGCGCGCATCATAGTTTTTTGCCGTAAAAAAGAAGCTAGTGTAGAAAGTGGCACAAATTTAAAAATAATTATACTAATTAGTTAATTAGTATGAAATTATTAGTATATTATAATGAAAAATTGTTATGGTGATCTGTTCTAATCGCGTGTTTTAAAAGTTCAATGGTTTTGATTGGACGAGTTACTTTGAACTATCTTTATTGAAGTTGTTTTGTTAATAAAAAGCAGATCTTTGGGGGTTACTGCGATGAAAAATAAGATGATGATGCATAGAAGAAAACTTTTGCAGGTCATGGGTGTTTATCAAAGCTTTTCGATGTTGAAAAGCATTCGAGCCAATACGCTTAGCCCTAAAGCATGGGGACCAGACTATGCCAAATACAAAGGCTCTAAGGTCGTCATCAGTATTCCAGCTCACCCACACTATTTCGCAATGATGAAGTTATTGCCATTTTTTACAAAAGAAACAGGCATACGTGTAGAAGTTGAGAGAATGGACAGCAAAAACATCAAGGCCAAGCAAGTGCTAGAGATGGGAAAGGCTGTGGGGGATTTTGACCTTGTCAGTTACGTGGCCATGTGGAAAACAGAATATGTAAAGAAAAAACTGCTGCATAACTTAGAACCTTTCTTTGGGGATCAGAGTTTGATGGATCCAAATTATGACTTAAAAGATATTGTTCCTATTTATTTAGAAAATATAGGTATGGTTGGAGGATTCAAAGGGTATCTTGGTGGAAAGGGTTCGAGCCTGTATGGCATGCCCTATGGAGCGGAAACGTCGATCTTGGCTTACCGAAGAGATATTTTTGATCGATTCAAGTTATCGCCGCCTAAAACTTACGACGAGCTAAAGTGGATATTGCCAGTTATCAAAGATAAAACCCATCAAGGTTCCATGACCTCTAGGGGATTGATGGGGCATCAATGTGTTCATGCTTGGTTATTGCATTTGAGCCCTTTGGGAGGCAGAGTTTTTGACAATCAATGGGAGCCTGCATTTACAAACCAAAGTGCTGTAGATGCCTTGGATACATTAAAGCTCATTGTAGAAACGGGACCCAAGGACATTCCTTATTATGATCAAGGAGATATGATCGCCTCCTTTATCAAAGGCCAAGCAAGCATGTACTTGGATTCGTCTTTGATTTTTTCACTCATAGAGAAAAATGCATCATCGAAATTTGCGCAAAATGTTGGGTATGCTCTTCATCCCAAAGGTGTTGTAAATTCCTCAGAGACCGGTGGCTTAGGATTAGGAATTGCTCAAAATTCTAGAAATCCTGAAGGTGCATTTTTGCTATTGCAATGGCTTACCGGTAAGAAACAAGATCAAATGGTTTGCCAATTTGGAGGCGTCCCTACTCGCTTGTCGACCTTGAGTGATCCAGCGATGCAGCGCAGATTTCCTCAGTTTAAATTGTTGAAAGAACAGTTGACCTTTGCCAATCCGGACTGGAGACCCATCATTGCGCAATGGGATCAAATCAACACTGAGTTTCTAGGTAAGGCCATTTATACAGCTATTACAAAAAAAGAAGATTCAAAAGAAGCTTTGATGAGCGTCATGCCAAACGTGAGAAAAATCATGGTCGATGGTGGTTATTTGCAAGGTTCAACATGAGGAAAATAGACGCCAGTGAAGCGTTTCTTTTTAAAAAAGAAAAATTTAAATTAAGAATCTTGTGGGGTACATTGACTTTAATCATCGCCTCGATGCTTGGAATTGCGGCCAGCTATATCTCTACCCTGCATCGGCAAGAAATTAATAATAAATTCATTGGTGCACAAGCTGTAGAGAGAATGGTACTCTCCAATTTTGAGGGACAAGTTTTATACTTGGACGAAAGACTTGAGGCTGCAAGAAAAATTGTTAAGTCGGAAGCTGATCTAGAAAGCATAAGCTCATTTGAGCTTCTAAGAAACTATCCTTTTAAAAATACAGCAATAAGAAATATTGTTGTTCTCGATAAAAATTCAAAGCCCATCGCATTTTCTCCAGCCTTAGATCTTCCCATGTCGTTTGAAGAAGCAGCTCAGATTGCTAAAAATTCAGTTTTTGATATTCCTATCTCAACAGCCGTTATAAAAGGTACTCGTCGCTTAGGCGCTCGAGTTTTATCTATTCACTTGGAGACGGGCCAATACGTTGGTGCAGTCATCGGTGTCATTGATCCAAGCTGGGTTGATGAATTGGTCAACGATATATTTAAGTCTTATGGCATGCACCTTTCATTGATGTGGACTGACTTTGAAATCACGACTGTAAAAAAAACATCAAAAGAAAAAAATGAATTCAATTCACTTTATAAAAATGGGATTGTCAATAAGTCAGTCAATTTAGACTTGGGCGCAAGAACATCTTTTAATTTTTTTGAAAGTGGTTTATTTTGGACGCGCTCACTGTTAATACTGATTATTGCTGTAACAATTGGTTTCTGCTGCTTGTTAGCTGGCGCTATGCTGATTCAATCGATCTATAAGAAACAAACTCGAGTTTCTATTCGAGAGCATTTAAATAACGTCGATGCTGATTTACACGCAAAGTTTATTGCGAACATGAGTCATGAATTGAGAACGCCGGTAAGCGGTATATTGGGTGCGTGCGAGATTTTGAACAATATGGGAGTCAGTGCTGAGCAAGAAAAAATGCTCAATTTAATCAGTACTGCAAGCAGTCATCTTATTAACTTATTGAACGCTATTTTGGACGACTCTAAAATACAAGCCAATGCACTTGTGATTTCCCGAAAATTCGAATATGTTCTGCCAATCATTCGCAATTGTGTTGAGCTATTTACCCCTTTGGCTCAAACAAAGGGAATTGAAATAACACTTCAAAGCACAATTTCTGAAAATACATTGATCAATGTTGATCAGTTGCGGTTGACTCAAGTCTTGACAAATTTAATTGCCAATGCAGTTAAATTTACGCATCAAGGTTTTGTAAGTGTTAATGCTTCACTGAGCTTTAACTCTGCTGAGAAAGACTTTGGGATTTTGGTGTTCAAATTAAAAGATACCGGAATAGGAATTCCTAAAGAGGAGATGGGAAATCTCTTTAAGCCATTTTTCCAAGTGGATTCTTCAGAGAGCCGTTCTTATGGCGGTACCGGACTAGGCCTTTCGATTACCCGAAAGTTGGTCGAGCTGATGGATGGAAGAATCCAAGTTCAGTCTGAACTTGCAAAGGGCAGTGAGTTCATGGTGACTTTACCTGTAGAGTGCAAGCAAGCAGAAGTGATCGTCCCTCTATTACAAGTTCAGGCAATAAAAAAGCAAGAGCGCTCTTTCACGAATCTTCAAGTACTGCTTGCCGATGATAACGAAATGATACGATCTGTTTACAGCACGTTGATTCATTCCTTGGGATGCAAATGCATATTGGCCAAAGACGGTCAGGAGGCTATAGATCTGTTTAAAAAGGATAAGTTTGACATCATCTTAATGGATTGCCATATGCCGATATTGGATGGCTTTGAAGCAGCTGCAGCAATTCGTCAATTGGAGTCCAATTCAACCTCAAAACCTTCCACACCCATAGTTGCTCTTTCGGCTTCGCTATCCGAACAAGACAGACTCAAATGCGAAGAGGTGGGTATTGATGAGTTTTGTTCCAAACCATTAAAAAGAAAAGCATTGGAGGACTTGCTTATAAAAGTATGTTTGTAAGTCGATTCCTTTCCATGGAAAAGTGAATTTCGTTGCAAAAGCTAGGTGTTCTCGCTAGGATTTATCACTATTGATTCATGCTAGAGTCAAATTATTCGTTATTGGAGCTCTGGCATTTGACCCATCCAATGCGGTTTTTTTACTAAATGGAGTCTCTAGGATGAAAAAATATTGGATATCAATTGCTTTGACTTTCTTTGGCTTTGCTCGTGCAGACGGGACATTTTCGCGTTTGCCCGATATTCCACAACCATTCACAGACCCAATTTTGATCAAAGAGCAAGCTTCCAGACAAGCTTCTGGTGGTGCGATCATCAATCTTCAGTTGACCACAGGCCATGCTCCGAAAATTATGGAGGGGACTTTGGCCTTGGCCAGAGCAATTAGGTTAGAGGCAGAGACTTCTCGGTTTTTACGTGAGTTGGTCATCATTCGAACTGCCGGTATCGTGGGATCGGAATACGAACTCAACCAACACTACGCTTTGGCCAGTGCGTGTAACTACCCAAAAGAAAAAATAATGGCCATCCAAAACTGGAAGACATCCTTACTTTTTGATGAAAAAGAGAAGGCGATGCTGGCCTTTGTCGATGAGATGGCCAATGGTGGGGAGGTCAAAGACATGACCTTTGAGACATTCTCTAAATTTTTCTCGCCCAAGCAAATTGTGGAAATCTCAGTCACAGTGAGCAGTTACTATGGAAATGGCTTACTCACCAAGGCCCTAAAAATTAAATCTGAGACAGATGGTCGAGTGACGTTTCCTGGGAAATGTTGATCTTGAAAAGTAGATCAGATCACTTGTCCACTAGCATAAATAAAAAAATCAAAAGCATGGTTAAGACGGTCATTGATACGACAAAAGTGGTCATTTTTATCTCCTAAGATACTGCCCATGTGAATGTGATCGGCATGAACAGCAATTTATTGAGTCTTTAAACTGGTATTTACCTTTAGTTTCACTCATTGGTTTTGGACTTAAGCTCAATGTATCAGTTTCTGACTTTAATCAGTGCATCTGTTGGATTGATTTTGGTCTTTAACGAGTGGCTCATTTGTTTGAAAGGTATTTTTGTGAATCAACTCCATTTCTTTAAAAACCTTTGTTTTGCGATGATCTCACTTTGCTGGGCAATTTTTGCATCGGCACAAATTGCTCCTGCTCGGACCTTAGAACAACTCAAAACAGAAATTCAAGATCGTGCCAATCGCGGGGCTTATCCTGTTGCAGAGTTAAAGGCAAATGATGTTGAAAAAGCGTTAAAGAATTTAAAGAGTTTGAGTCATGATGACTGGGCGCTTGCTTGGATGCCCATTGGTGATGTTTACATGGATCAGGCCAAATCACTTGAGAGCAAAGATAAAAATGCAGCAGCTCAAGCGTATCAACAAGCCATGCAATATTATTTATTTGGCCGTTTTCCCGTAGAGGATTCTCCAATGACCCTCCAGTCTTATGAGCGGTCGAAGGAATCTTTTAAAGCCTATGCAAAACTCGTTGACCCTGTCATCGAGCCATTCAGTTTTGACTTCAAGGGCCAATCGGTTACTGGTTATCTGCGCAAACCTAAGGGTGTTGTCAAGCCGCCTATTGTGATCACCGTCGGGGGGCTTGATTCTAGAAAAGAAAACAATGCCATACGCGAAGCTGAATACTTAAAGCATGGCGTTGCCTTTCTTTCAATGGACATGCCTGGTACAGGTGAAAACAAAATTAAGATTGAACCTGGTGCAGAGGGCGTGTTTTCTGCGGCAATTGATGCTTTGCAAAAACGAAGCGACATCGATGCAACAAGGGTCGTTGTTTTCGGAGGAAGCTGGGGTGGTCACTGGTCCGCGAGAGTGGGCTACACAGAGATTAAGCGTTTAAAAGGCGTGGTGGTTCAAGCTGGACCCGTTCACGAATACTTTCAACCCCAGTGGCAAAGGAAAGCTCTAGGCAATACCGAATATATCTTCGGATTGTTTGAGGCTCGCTCAGCAATTTATGGCGTCAAAACTTTGGATGAATTTTTGGCCTATGGACCAAAAATGTCGATCAAAGATGCTGGATGGCTTAGCAAGCCATCTGCCCCTATGCTGCTGGTCAACGGCTCTCAAGACACTCAAGTCCCCATTGAGGACCTGTATTTGCTTTTGAGATCGGGTTCACCCAAGGAAGCCTGGGTAAACCCTGAAGGTGGCCACATGGGGAGATCTAAAACCTTAAAAGATCATGAAATTTTTAAGGAAATTGTGGTGCCTTGGATCGTTAGGCGTCTCAAAGATTGAAACCCAATCGGTTGCTACAGTTGGTTGCTTGATGGGCGTACGTGGCTTCACATGGACGGTCTCCATCTTGATACCTGAAGTCTTCAGAATTTCAAGCTTTTTGAATTTCATTCAAGCAAGAAACTTTTAGAACACATCTCACGTTCTCTGTGTTTTACCCACTTTTTCTAGTGGTTAATCATACGTCTTTACCTGCGCCAGGTATTTACAATGCATGGTTTCAGGAGGCAAATAATGAAAATCAATAAAACTATGCACGCAAATTTATTGATGAGCTTGCTCATCAGTGTGACCACGTTGGGCGCTCATGCGCAGACCACCCAAGACTTGATCAATGACGGTAAAACCGCCAACGATGTTCTAGTTTATGGAATGGGCTATAACGCACAGCGTTTCAGCCCTTTGAGCCAAATCAACAAGAGCAATGTCAAAAAGCTAGTTCCTATTTGGTCGTATTCTATGAACGACAACAGGGGAGCGGAGTCTTTTCCAATCATTCACGATGGTGTCGTTTATGCAACCACGCACAACTCTACGGCTGCTGTTAATGCGTTGACTGGTAAACCCATTTGGCGTGTTGCGCATGAGTATCCACCAGAGACTCTTCGGGTTGTTTGTTGCGGTATTGTGAACCGTGGTGCGGCCATCTATGAGGGGAAAATTGTTCGCTCGCTCATGAACAACGTCGTGATTGCGATGGATGCCAAAACAGGAAAAGAGCTTTGGAGAACAGCGTCTCCAGCGCCTGCGACGATTGAAAATGGCTATGCAATGACTGGCGCGCCTTTGATTGTTGGCGGAATAGCCATTGTCGGTGTTGCTGGTGCTGAGTATGGTCACAGAGGTTTTATTGAGGGCTACGATGCCAACACAGGAAAGCATTTATGGAGGCATTACAACGTGCCAGCCGCTGGGGAAAAGGGCGCTGATACTTGGGAGAAGGACTCCAACGTCACAGGTGGTGGAAGTTCTTGGGTCACTGGCAGTTATGACCCTGAGCTCGATTTGGTTTTCTGGGGAACGGGCAATCCTTCTCCTTGGAACCCAAGGGGTCGTAAGGGAGACAATCTCTATACCAACTCAATCGTTGCGATCAAGCCCAAAACTGGAGAAATGGTCTGGCATTATCAAACATCACCCAACGATCCTTTTGATTACGATGCAGTTCAAACGCCTATTGTGGCTACTTTGAAATTCAATGGCAAGCCTCAGAAAGTTGTGATGCAGGCCAATAGGAGTGGACTTTTGTATGTGGTTGATGCGGCAACAGGAAAATTATTGGCTGCCAATCCATTTGACAAAGTCAATTGGACAGATGGTGTCGACATGAAGACTGGTCGCCCCAATTACACGGATGTATTCCATGGTGCTGTGGCAGGGCGCAATGTGACCGTTTGGCCTTCAACTTCGGGCGGTATCAATTGGCAACATGTGGCTTTTAGTCCTGTGACTCAAAAGCTGTACATGAACACCCTTCATATTGGTATGACCTATCAGGCGCCTGAACCCGAGCAATTTACACCAGGTAAACCTTCCGGTCCAGGCACGGTCAAAAGAACGACTATTTTTGATGATCCTAACGTGAGAGGTTATTTGAAGGCTGTTGACCCATTGACTGGTAAATCTTCATGGGAAGTGCCCTTTAAGAGTCCCAATTGGTCATCTACCTTGGTCACCAAATCTAACGTGGTCTTCACTGGCCTCATGACCGGTGAGTTCCAAGCTTATGATGCTGATAAAGGCAAATTGCTTTGGAGTTTCCAAACCAATTCAGGTATGTTGTCGCAGCCCGTCACTTGGGAGAAAAACGGCCGTCAATATGTGACAGTGCTCAGTGGCATGGGTGGCCTGTATGCTGTGCGTGCAGCAGATCCTAATTTAGAGTTGGTCCCACCAGGGGCGACAATTTGGACTTTTGCACTCTTTGATAAATAATTCTTAGAAATCCAAGCTTTCATTGAAGTCCAACTTATCTTTTCGAGAGGTTGGACTTTTTTCACTTTAAGAATGGATCCAAGTGTATTTAAATTATAAAAGTCATGAATGAGATGCCAAGACGTTTTTGGACCTTTGGTTTTATACCATGTATGGGTGTAGTTTTAAGTTTCTTGCTCATGGGATCTGCTTGGTCTGCAACGTGCAGTTTTCAGCCGATCAAGAATGAAATCGATTCAATCACGAACGAAAAATCTCCAAGTGGACAAGAGTTCAGAAAAAAGGTTCACGAGGGATGGGACTCGGTCAGGGTTTTAAGCGAAATGAGTACAAAGGAAATGCAAACATCCATTGATATTTGTCGTTTTGAAGTTGCTGAATATTTAACAAAATTGGGCTTTCCGCCCGCACATTGAAAAGCGTGGAAGATGAAGTTGAACCTTATATGGACTTTGGGAGCCATTTCGATTTTTTTGCTAAAGCCTTGCATGGCACAAGACACTGCCAAAGTGGAGATGGGTGAGAAAATTTACATCACCTATTGCGAAACCTGTCATGGTGAAAACTTGGTCAATTCAGGTCAAAGTTTTGATTTGAGAAAACTCAAAAGCACAGAACGGCCAAGGTTTGAAAGCTCCGTACAAAACGGGAAAGGCCAGATGCCACCTTGGAAAGGTGTGGTATCAGAAAAAGACATGGACTTTATCTGGGCCTATATCCGAACAAAGGCCAATGACAAATAGGACGCCTTGACGTCAAGACTTTTGATGTTTGGCAATATCTTGCCAGGTGCTCACTACACTGTCTGGATTCAGGGAGATGGAGCTGATGTTGGCATCCACCAGCCATTGTGCAAAATCAGGATGGTCGCTTGGTCCCTGACCGCAAATGCCAATGTATTTCCCATGCTTGATGCAGGCGTTGATGGCTTGAGAGAGCAGGGCTTTGACCGCGGGGTCTCTCTCATCAAAATCAGCTGCTAGCAAAGCCAGGCCAGAATCTCTGTCTAGGCCAAGAGTGAGTTGAGTGAGGTCGTTCGAACCAATGGAAAAACCATCAAAGTAAGCTAAAAAGTCCTCTGCTAGTATGGCATTGCTTGGAACTTCGCACATCATGATGATCTTCAGGCCATTGTCCCCTCTTTTAAGACCATTGACGCCAAGCAGATCAATGACTTTTTTCGCCTGATTTAATGTTCGTACGAAAGGTACCATGACTTGTACATTGGTCAGTCCCATTTCGTTTCGTACCCGTTTCAGTGCATCGCATTCCATTGAGAACGCTTCTTTGAATTCGGCGCTCAAGTACCTGGCCGCTCCACGAAAACCGAGCATTGGATTTTCTTCCTCAGGCTCATATCTGCTTCCACCAATGAGTTTGCGGTATTCGTTTGACTTGAAATCAGACAATCTGACGATCACGGGTTTGGGCCAAAACGCGGCAGCAATGGTGGCCACACCTTCTGTCACTTTGTCCACATAAAAGGCTTTTGGGGATGCATGTCCACGAGCAACCGACTCAACAGCCTTCTTCAAATCGGTATCAATGTTGGGATAGTCCAAGATCGCTTTGGGATGGATCCCAATGTTGTTGTTGATGATGAACTCCAACCTGGCCAAGCCAACCCCTTCGTTGGGGAGTTGGCAAAAGTCAAAGGCCAAATGTGGGTTGCCTACGTTCATCATGATTTTGGTTTTGATCGGTGGCATTTCTCCACGCGTGACTTCAATGACCTCTGTCTCAAGAAGACCATCGTAGATCAAGCCCGTATCTCCAGACGCGCAACTGACAGTGACCAATGCGCCTTCAGTTAAAACATCGGTTGCATTTCCGCAACCAACGACTGCTGGAATGCCAAGCTCTCTGGCAATGATGGCTGCATGACAGGTGCGTCCACCTCGGTTCGTTACGATGGCACTGGCTTTTTTCATGACGGGCTCCCAATTGGGATCGGTCATGTCAGTCACCAAAACATCACCCACTTGAACACGGTCCATTTCTGAAATGTGTTGAACCAAACGCACAGGACCGGCTCCAATCTTTTGTCCAATTGCGCGTCCCTCTGCCAAAATGGCACTTGAACCGTGCAACTTGTAGCGATGTTCGATTTGACCTTTTTGTTGGCTTTTAACCGTCTCGGGTCTGGCTTGGAGGATGAAGATCTCCCCAGTCTTGCCATCCTTGCCCCATTCAATGTCCATTGGACGAGCATAATGTTTTTCAATGGCCAATGCATAACGGGCCAACTCTTGAACTTCGTGATCTTCAAGTGAGTAACGGTTTCTCAATTCAGTGGGGACATCAATGGTTTTGACCAGTTGGCCTGTTTCTTTGAAGTCCTCGCTTGAGCAAAAAACCATTTGTTGAAGTTTTGAGCCCAATGTTTTGCGAATAATGGCTTGATGACCTGCTGAGAGCATGGGCTTGTGAACATAAAATTCATCTGGATTGACGGCACCTTGAACCACCGTCTCTCCAAGGCCTAAGCTTGAAGTGATGAACACAATGTCTTCAAAGCCAGACTCCGTATCAAGCGTGAACATCACACCCGCAGCGCCCAAGTCAGACCTGACCATGCGTTGTACGCCTGCAGACAAGGCGACACTGGCATGTTCAAACCCTTTGTGTACCCGGTAACTGATGGCCCTGTCATTGTACAAAGAGGCAAACACCTCCTTCATTTTGAGAAGTATGTTTTCAATGCCAGAAACATTCAAAAAAGTTTCTTGTTGCCCTGCAAAGGATGCATCTGGCAAGTCCTCTGCAGTTGCTGATGAGCGAACCGCATAAGAGGCAGAGTCTTCAGAGGTGGCATCGAGTTTTTGATACGCTTGCTTGATCGCTAGTTCCAAGTCACTAGGAAAAGGTTGGTGTTCAATCCACGAGCGAATTTCTTGTCCTGCATGGGCCAAAGCATTCACGTCTTCAATGTCCAAGGCTTGGAGTCGATGTTGAATACGTTGGTCTAAATCTTGATGCTTCAAAAAAGCCCTAAAAGCGAAGGCTGTGGTTGCAAAGCCAGTGGGTACTCGAACACCGTTTGGCAATTGAGAGATCATTTCCCCAAGGCTTGCGTTTTTACCGCCCACCGATTCAACATCGGTCATTCTCAAATTCTCAAATGGGACCACTAAGTCTGTTTCTGCAAAAAGGGCGGACATGCTCGATAACTCCTAGATAGAGATCTGTAAAATTTAACTGAATTTCTTTGGAATCAACGGTCAAACACAAAGAAAAACATGGTTTCACCGGATAATGAACCCTATTTTAGGTCTAGGCAAGTCCCAATAGGGACTTATCACCCATCTTATTTTTACCTGAGCCAAGAAAGTTGACGATGACCCACCGAAGTGTATTTTTTATATCCGATGGAACAGGGATCACCGCTGAGACCTTTGGGAATGCGATTTTGGCGCAATTTGAATTCAAGCCCAGGCATGTCCGTTTGCCTTTTATTGATACAGTTGACAAAGCACATCAGGCGGTGCGTCAAATCAATCACACAGCTGAATTGGAGGGGCAAAAGCCCATCGTGTTTACAACTTTGGTGGATGTAGACGTTCTGGGTGTGATCAAGGACAATTGCAAAGGCATGTTGCTCGACATGTTCAGCACTTTTGTCAACCCTTTGGAAGAAGAGTTAGGCATCAAGTCACATCACCGTGTGGGTAGGTTTTCCGATGTCAGCAAAAGCAAGCAGTACCATGATCGCATTGAAGCGATCAATTACAGCTTGGCACACGATGATGGGCAGCTGAACCGCGACTTGTCCTTGGCTGATGTGATTTTGGTTGGGGTCAGTCGCAGTGGTAAAACCCCAACCAGTCTCTATCTGGCCATGCAACATGGTTTAAAGGCCGCGAATTATCCTTTGATACCTGAAGACTTTGAGCGCAAACAACTTCCACCTGCATTGAAATCAAACATTGGAAAAGTTTTTGGTTTGACCATTCATCCAGAAAGATTGAGCGAGATCAGGCATGAGAGAAGACCGGGATCCAAGTACGCAGATTTGCTCAACTGCCGCTGGGAAGTTTCAGAAGCCGAGTCCATGATGAGAAGAGAGGGTGTTCGTTGGTTATCAACGACCACAAAAAGCATTGAAGAAATTGCAACCACCATTTTGCAAGAGATCAGGCCTCAGTCGCTGACCTATTGAACAAGTGAGGGCTCCAAATGCGAACAAGACTTGTTTGGAGTTCCTCACCCAATGTGACACCATTTTTGGCCTGAGTTGGGGTCAATGATGATGGACCGGCAGGGACTTAAAGTCCCAGAGCCGCAATACCTGCTTTGGCGATTAAAACATCATCGCTGGATTTGACGCCGCTCACACCTACCGCACCAATGACTTGCCCATCGGCCAAGATGGGAACGCCGCCTTCAAGAAGGCCTTTTAATTCAGGCGCACTTAAAAAGGCATAGCGTCCAGCATTGATGATGTCCTCGTAAGCCTTTGATTCGCGACGACCCAAGGCCGCAGTATGAGCTTTTGCGGGAGCCATGTGCGATGTCATGGGTGCTGCACCATCAAGCCTTTGCAACCAAAGCAGATGCCCCCCATCGTCCACGATGGCAATGCTGACGGCCCAATTGTTTTTAAGAGCTTCGGCTTCAGAGGCTGCAGCTATTTTTTTGACATCGACCAGTTCGAGAACGTGTTTGTTTTTCATTTCCTGTGCTCTTATAAAGTGTAAAAATGGTTAAAAATACCCAATGTTTTTAGGGCTATTGTGTTTTAAAGCGCTTTTTTTCAATAGCATAGAAAGTGTAATAGATCTTTTAAGCGATTTTTGAGTGTTTTTTCGCCTCAAAAGACTAAAAAAACGGTTTGAAAGGCTTGTGTTTCTAACTCAGCGTAAAAATGCTTGAATTTATTTACATTTTGACTTGAAATTCTTTAGAATTACCTCATCTACTTTGTAGTAACTTTTGGGAGACGCAAATGAACGACAACCTTCAATCATTGGAATATCAATTTCTGAACACCTCAGCGGTGGACAGGAACCGTGTTTTAAGAAACACTTACTGGTTATTGGCCATCAGCATGGTCCCAACCGTCTTGGGTGCTTGGCTTGGTGTGGCCACAGGTTTGAGCCACGCTTTGTCCGGTGGGATGGGCTTGGTGGTGTTTTTGGTGGGTGCATTTGGTTTCATCTACGCCATTGAGAAGACAAAAAATTCTGCTGCTGGTGTTCCCGTTCTTTTGGGCTTCACATTTTTCATGGGCATCATGCTCTCACGTTTGATTGCCATGGTCCTGGGCTTTAAAAATGGCACTGAACTTGTGATGACGGCCTTTGGCGGAACTGCTGGCGTGTTTTTCATGATGGCTTCCTTGTCCACCGTGATCAAGCGAGATTTGAGTGGCATGGCCAAGTGGTTGTACGTGGGTGCTATTGTTTTAATGGTAGGTAGTTTGATCAACGTGTTTGTCGGCTCAAGTGCTGGCATGATGGCCATCTCTATGTTGTCGATTGCAATCTTCAGCGCTTACATGCTCTACGATATCAAGGAGATCATTGACGGCGGTGAGACCAACTACATCAGTGCAACATTGAATTTGTATTTAGACATCGTCAATGTCTTTCAAAGCTTGTTGGCTTTGTTGGGTATTTTTGGCGGCGAGAAAGAGTAACAACCTCAGGGTTTGCCTATCGCGAATCAAGGACCCTTCGGGGTCCTTTTTTTATGGGCGTTCAAAAGCAGCAATGCTCTCGACATGAGCTGTATGTGGAAACATGTTCACGATACCAGCGCTTTTGAGGACATAACCTGCCTCAACCAAGACGTTGGCATCTCTTGCCAAGGTGGCTGGATTACAACTCACGTAGACAATTTTTACAGGCGCTTGAAAATCGTGATGCTCGTCCTTCATCAGTTGGGCCAGTGCTTTGACCAATTCATAAGCTCCCTCTCTTGGCGGGTCAATCAACCATCGTTGAGCAGTTTCAAGGCTTTGAAGTTGATCGGGTGTGATTTGAAAAAGGTTTTGACTTGAAAATGTGACCGGGCACATTTTGCAAGGTTGAAAAAGACCGATTTGCCCTTGGGCATGGTGACGCGCCGATTGGTTCAAGTTGTAATTGTCGTTAGCTCTTTGAACCAACTCAACACTGCCTTCGATACCGAAGACTTTCGCTACCTTGGTTGCTAGGGGCAGCGTAAAGTTTCCCAACCCACAAAACCAATCAATGACTGTGTCGCTGGGTTGTGGATCAAGGAGTTGGATGGCCTTGCTGACCAAGACTTGGTTGATAGAGGGATTGACCTGGGTAAAGTCAGTGGGGCGGTAGGGCATTTCAATTGAGAATTCAGGCAAAGCATAGGAGAGAGACTTTTCTTGCTCGGGGTAGCTTGCGTCATTGTTTGTTAAATGAGATGGCATCAAATGCACGCTATCAAGGCCTTTGGGCTGAAGCCACCACTGGATGTGGTGTTGAGATCCAAATTCTAAAAGTTTTCTTTGGTCATCCAAACTCAATGGAACCATGTGTCTCAAGACCATGGCTGTGACGTGGTCTCCACATGCCAACTCTATTTGAGCGCAATGCTCTCTGCTTTGCAGGGATTCAATCAATTTCCTCAAGGGCATCAGCAAGGCGCTGACATGGACGGGCAAAATCGGGCAGGCCTGCATGTCTGCGACATAGCGACTTTTTCTTTCATGAAAGCCGATGAGCACCATGTTTTTTTTTCGAACATCTCTGATCGATAATCTTGCTCTGTAGCGGTAAGACCAGTCCGGTCCTTGGATGGGGCGAGAAATATTTTCTGGCTTGACTTGTCCAATGTGTTTTAAAAGATCTTCTAGAGCTCTTTGCTTGACCGCAATTTGTGCACCAGGCTCTAAATGCTGCATTTTGCATCCGCCACAAGAACCCGTGTGGTATCCCGCATGTGGACATGTCGGTTTGACCCTGGAGTAGGATTCTTTGTAGATCTCTTGTAGCGAGGCCATCTCCCAGTTGTCCTTTTTGCGGTGAACATTGGGCCTTACGCGCTCAAACGGTAGGGCTCCATCCACAAAGACCACTTTGCCATCCTCTTTGTGCCCAATTCCTTTTGCATCTAAATCCATGGATTCAATGTACAAAGACTTGTCTTCAAAAACAGGGATGTGCAATTCGTTAGGCATAGATTTTGGAGACAAAGAACTCATTGAAAAAGGGCAAGGTCCAGTGATAGGTTGGTCTTTTGAAGACAGCCCGATGTGCTGGGCTTTTCGCCAAGGCTGCTCAAGCGCTTATCGAGCAGGAAGCATCTTCACCGGATCAATGGGTTTTCCCTGTTTGCGTACCTCAAAATGAAGTTTGACTTGATCGGTATCGGTGCTGCCCATTTCAGCAATTTTTTGTCCACGTTTGATGCTTTGATCTTCTTTGACAAGCAAAGTTTGATTGTGTGCATAAGCGCTCAAATATGTGTTGTTGTGCTTAAGAATGATCAAATTTCCATAGCCTCTGAGGCCTGAGCCAGCGTAAACCACTTTGCCATCAGCCGCAGCCAAGACAGGGTCTCCGGCTTTACCAGCGATGTCAATGCCCTTGTTCTTGATTTCATCAAAGTACGCATTCAAGCTTCCGTTGGCCGGCCAAGAAAAGACAATTTCTTCAGCGCTATCTGTCATGACGGGTTTTGTGACTTGCGTTTGAACGGGCGAGGGGCTTACAGTGTTGGCCGTTTGGATAGGGGTGCTGGAAGCCGGTCGAGTGACGGCGCTTGTGAGCACTTCCGGTGAGCTTGCAAGGGGTGGGGCAGCAGCGGCGGGAGCTTGTACCCTAAGCACTTGGCCTACTTCAATGTTGTTGGGATTGTCTAAGTTGTTCCATTTGACAATATCGCGCCAGTTTTGCCCTTGATCGAGTCCAATGCGAATGAGTGTGTCGCCTTGTTTGACTGTGTAGTAGCCAGGTTTTTCAGCGTTTTCAGACCCCGATGGCGGAGTCGATGAGTTGTTTGTTTTTGCCAAGCCCACGCTCATCCATACCCCTTGGCTGCTCACACCTTTTTTGTCTTCGACGGGTGCGGGCGTTGTCCGTGAAGAGGAACACGCGTTCAAGATCAGGGGCACACAAAATGCCAGCATCAAATGCAAGCCCAAAGAGGGTGTGTTGATCAAACGAAGCATACAAGTTCTAGTTTTGTTGGCCATTTTTTTCATGCGACGCCTGATTTTAGGGGAACAAAGTGAACAGGTTCAAGTATTTGTCTCTCGATGCCTTTGTTGGTTTTGTCGATCACCAAAAGGCTTTGTGAGCCGTCTTGCGCCCAAGGTGCAACGATTCTGCCGCCTATGTCCAATTGATCTATCCAAGCTTGTGGGAGCGTGTCTCCTCCGGCAGCGGAGATGATACCTGAATAGGGTGCTCCTTGTGGGTAACCCAACATACCATCGCCAAAGATCAAATGAACATTTTGAAGGGCAAGCTGGCTTAAATTGTGCGTGGCTTTGTCATGCAGTCCTTTGAGCCGCTCAATGCTAAAGACCTCTTTGCTGACCTCGGCCAAAAGGGCAGCTTGGTAACCACATCCGGTGCCAATTTCCAAGACTCGGTTCAATTTTCCTGTGATCAGTAGATTGCGCCCTTGGCGGAGCAGGGAAATCATTCGCGCCACGACATTGGGCTTGGAGATGGTTTGTCCCAACCCAATTGGTAAGCTCGTATCTTCATAGGCTTGGTTGACCAAGGCGGTATCTACAAAGCGATGCCTCTCAACTTGACGCAAGGCTTGGAGAACCATCTCATCATCTAGGCCTTGAGCAATCAGCTTATCGATCATTTTTTCTCTGACCGCTTTGGAGTCCAGTCCCAAGCCACTGGGTTTATTTTGTGGGACCAAGGGCTTGGGTGTTTTGTCCATCCCCCTTTGGTTTGAAGGGGTCATCACTTTGGTGGCGGAAAGCAAGACTTGGGGGGGCGCTTTATCGCTGCCGAAGTCTATTTTTGCGGGAAATGCAGGTCTTTTTTTCATCAAGTCGTGTTACAAAACGTCAATGAAATTTTCTGTCCAAGGTGCCATGGCCGTGTAATCAGTCAAATCAATTTGAATGGGGGTGACTGAGGTGAATCCGTGACGGGTCGCAAAAAAATCGGTCCCCTCAGACTCGTCTTTGGCTGGACCTGCGGCACCGATCCAGTACATGGTCTCTCCTCTGGGATTGATTTGCGCAATGACTTTTTCAGCTGGATGCCTGCGTCCCAAGCGGCAGATTTTGAAGCCCTTTTGTTCTGCCATGGGTAAATTGGGGATGTTCACATTCAAGAGCCAAGGTTGCTGCTCAGTGCGGGCTTGATCAGCAGAAAAATGCCGAACAAGGCCCTTCTTGATAAAAGCGTTAACCAGTGATCTGGCCCTTTGGGCTGCAACGTCGACGTGCTCCCATCCCTTGTCCACTTGCGAAAAAGCAATTGAGGGGATGCCCATCAAATACCCCTCCATGGCTGCACCGACCGTACCCGAGTAGATGGTGTCATCTCCCATATTGGCGCCATTGTTGATGCCAGAGATGATCAAATCAGGCCTAAAGTCCAAGAGGCCCGTTAATGCAATGTGTACACAATCTGCGGGGGTACCGTTCACATACCTGAACCCACGTTCGCCTAGATGCACGTACAAAGGGGAGTTCAAAGTGAGTGCGTTAGATTTTGCACTGTTGTTGAGTTCGGGCGCGACAACCTCAACATGCCCCAAATTTTTAAACGCTTCATAAAGGGCCACGATACCAGGAGCGCGGTAGCCATCGTCATTGGAGATAAGAATGTTCATGTAGGAGTCAAGACTATGATGGTTCAGATTGTATGCCCTGAGTCCATCGCACAGCTCTGTAAAAGCTTGGGTCAACCCGAAAGGGTGCTGTAGGCTTTCACTGGACTCTGCAGACCAAAGAGCCTCTTTATTTTAATACTATAGAATTATTTTTGATGACTCGAAGCAAGGGATCTGAGTCCAAAACGTTGTAAGCCTGCAAGGGGAGATGGAGTTCGAAATCAAAAGAAGGCTATAATCGTTGGTTTTCCCTTGCTACACCACAATTTAGACGCTGTGGGTGGCTATAACCACAAGGAGTGTTTATGCGTCATTATGAAATCATACTCATGATCCATCCGGATCAAAGTGAGCAAGTCCCCGCCATGATGGAGAGGTACAAAACGCTCATCACCAACAGCGGCGGCGCCATCCATCGAATTGAAGATTGGGGAAGACGCCAATTAACGTACATGATCAACAAGCTTGCAAAAGCCCACTACTTGTGCGTGAACATTGAGGCTTCTAAAGAAATCGTTGCTGAACTCGAGCACGCATTCAAATTCAACGATGCTGTGTTGCGTCATTTGACCGTTCTTAAGAGCAAGGCAGAAACAGGTCCTTCATCAATGATGAAGTCTGTTGAACGTGAAGAAGCGCGTAAAACACAACAAGCTGAATTTCAAGCTTAATTCATTGACACTGAGTGAATCGTCTGGTTTTAACTGCGTTGTTGGTTGAAATCGCGCCTCTCAGGTACACCCCAGCAGGCCTTAGCGCAGCAGATGTTTTACTAGAACACGAGTCTGAGCTTCTAGAGGCTGGTGTATCAAGACAAGTCAAGGCAAGTCTGAGAGGTAGAGCGTTGGGTGAGTTGGCTGAAAAAATAATCAAACTCCCTTTGGGAAGTCATTGCGAGTTTGAAGGTTTTTTAGCCTCACCCAGGAATTCTAAAAGTGTTGTTTTTCATTTGACCCAATTTAATCAAATTTCATAGGAGGCCCCAATCATGGCCACATTTAAAAAATTTAACAAAGACAAGCGTCCAAAACGCAACACCCAATCGCTGCTTTTTAAACGCAAGCGTTTTTGTCGCTTTACTGTGACTGGTGTTGTAGAAATTGACTACAAAGACATCGACACACTGAGAGACTTTATTGCCGAAAACGGCAAAATCATTCCAGCACGTTTGACCGGAACTCGTGCGATTTTTCAACGCCAGTTAAACACCGCCATCAAGCGTGCTCGTTTTCTAGCCATGTTGCCTTACAGCGACCAACATAAGATCTGAGGGGAGTTGACATGCAAATCATATTGCTAGATAAAGTTGTTAATTTAGGTAATCTAGGCGAGATCGTTCGCGTCAAGGATGGTTATGCTCGTAACTTTTTGATCCCTTCTGGCCGCGCTCGCAGGGCGACCGATGTGGCCATCAAGGAGTTTGAGCTTAAAAGAGCCGAACTTGAAAAAGCGGCGGCTGAAAAATTTGCCGAATCTCAAGCCTTGGGTGAAAAATTGTCTGGTGTCACCGTCAAAATCACTCAAAAAGCGGGTGTTGATGGCCGTTTATTTGGCTCCGTTACCAACTTTGACATCGCTGATGAGCTTACTAAATTAGGTTTTAAAGTCCTCAAATCACAAGTTCGTATGCCAAAAGGACCCATCAAGGTCGTTGGTGACTCCACCGTCAGCGTCTCTTTGCACACCGATGTGGTGACCGAAATCACTGTTTCTGTTTACGGAGAAACCGCTTAAGACTTGATTGTTTTAAGTCGAAAGGCCTGAACGAGCCTCCTGGTGTTGAACTTGGAGGCTTTTTTCATGGGCAGGGGATCTTTTAGACAGCTTGTCCCCAGCATATACACACACTTACGCAATGACTTATTGAATGAAAAGGATTAGCATGGGTGTTTTAAAGGTGATAGATGTCAGCCGTTTTATCCAGTTTGCAAGAAGACCAATATCCTGACCAAGCCGTGTCGCAGTTGAGGATTCCGCCGCATTCGTTGGAGGCGGAGTCCAGCGTTTTGGGCGGTCTGCTTTTGGACAATACCTCTTGGGACAAAGTAGAGGACTTGCTGTCTGAAAACGATTTTTATCGCTACGAAAATCGGATCATCTATGCATGCTTGCTGTCATTGATCAACGCCAATAAACCGGCGGATGTGATCACTGTGTATGAGGCCCTACAAAATCTAGGCAAATCGGAAGAGATAGGTGGGCTTGCATACCTTAATTCCTTGGCCCAATTTGTCCCAAGCAGCGCCAACATCAGACGCTACGGGGAAATCATACGAGAGCGCTCCATTTTAAGAAAGCTCGTCAGCGCAAGCGATGATATTGCAACCTCAGCGTTTAATCCGAAGGGGAAACGAGTCGATCAAATTTTAGATGAGGCGGAGCAAAAAATCTTCAATATTGGAGAGGAAGGCTCTCGAATGAAGCAGGGTTTCCAAAACATGGACACCTTGGCCGTTGAGTTGATGGATCGCGTTGAGGAGATGTCTCAAAATCCCAATGACATCACAGGCGTACCGACTGGATTTTACGACTTTGACCGAATGACCAGTGGCTTGCAACCCGGTGACTTGATCGTTCTTGCAGCCAGGCCCTCCATGGGTAAAACAGCTTTGGCCATCAATATTGCAGAGCATGTGGCCATCAAAGAGCAACTGCCAGTTGCTGTATTTTCGATGGAGATGGGCGCTTCCCAGTTGGCCATTCGTATTGTGGGCTCAATTGGTCGCATTGATCAAGGACATCTTCGAACTGGAAAGCTGTCGCCTGATGAGTGGCCAAAACTCACTGAGGCCATTGAACGCTTGAGAAACATTTCATTGCACATTGACGAGACGCCAGGCGTCACACCTACGGAGCTGAGGTCCAATGCAAGGCGCTTGGCGAAAAGATGTGGCAAGCTGGGTTTGATTGTTGTCGATTACATTCAATTGATGTCTGGTACGTCCAGTGACAATGACAACCGTTCGACGGAATTGGGTGAGATTTCTAGAGGCTTAAAAATGTTGGCCAAGGAGTTGCAATGTCCCGTGATTGCACTGTCCCAGCTCAATCGCGGTGTTGAGCAAAGAACAGACAAGCGTCCCATGATGAGCGACCTCAGAGAGTCAGGCGCCATCGAACAAGACGCAGACATCATCATGTTCATTTACCGTGATGATTATTACAACAAAGACAGCAAAGAGCCCGGTGTTGCAGAAATATTGATTGCAAAGCACAGAAACGGGCCAACGGGCGTTGTGAAATTGACTTTCCTAAAGTCGATTACAAAATTCGAGTCGATGGCCTCTGGCGGGGGAGAATATTGAGTCCATGTTGAAAACAAGCATTGAATGGGTATTTTAAAAGTCATCAAAAAAGCCTCTTTTAAGAGGCTTTGATATGAGAAAAAATTAACCGTGTGCCTCTAGAGGTTTGCCATTGACTTTGACCGGGTTGGCACTGATGAGCGAGAAGGCCACGATGCATGGTTTATCTGTTCGGTTGAACCAGTTGTGAACGGTCCCTCTTTGCACCAGAATATCGCCTGCTTTAAGGGTGACCATCACATCATCATCAAGCGTCATATCGATTTCACCTGAAATGACGACAGCATAGTCAATGGAATCTGTGCGGTGATTTCTAGGAGAAACACCAGGCTCAAATTGAACTACTCTAAAAACGCTTCCGTTGTCGACAGTGGTTTTAAAGGATGCTTTTGTCGGGTCTGTAAAACCATCGTTATCGACGGGGAAGCCTTGAGAAGACCAGATCACTGAAGATGACGCGCCAGGCCTGTTTGAGATCACATTTTGCACAAGTTCGTCAATTTCAACGATGGCTTTACCATGTTCATTGTGGCCAGTAACGACGCGGCGAATTTTCAAGCTCATTGGATGTCCTTTAAGTGTGGTTTAGAAGTGGTTATTGAATCGAATGATGGTTTAAAAAGGCGGTAAAGATTTTCGCAAGCTTTGGCTCAGCTTGCTTCCACTCCTGGCGATCCCATTCTTTTAAAAGCTGATCATCCGGGTAGAGGGTGACCACATTTTCGTGGATTTCGCAATTTGGGAGTAGCTTTGCAGCTTTTCTGGCAGTGACCGGTGTATGGATCACGTCGTTGCCTGCAATCAGGCAAGCAGGAGCAGAAATGGCGTGAAGTTGCTCCTCGGTGGCGCCAACAATAGGCAAGGTAGATGATTTTAAAAAACACTCACGCCAATAGGTCATGACGCGGATAAATTCCTCAGGGGTCATCGATTTCAACTTGTTTAAATTGGAGGGCCGCGCCTCAATCAGGGATTTAAAGTGCTCAGTTTGACAAACGGCATTCATCCCGTCGTTTTGGGCAAGGGTGATGAATTGTCCGTAATACTCTTGAGCCAAGTGATTGACCGCATCCAGTCCACCCGTGAGTCTCCATAAAAGCAAACCTTGAGTTGCCTTTGGGTGTCGGATGGCAAACAAGATGGCCAACCTTGCGCCTGCCGAAGAGCCTCCAACAACCAGTGGCAATGCATTCAGCTGCAAGGCCAACGCATACAAGTCATCTGCCCAGACCTCATGTTCGGATGCGCTGGCGTCAAAACCTACTTCCGAGGCGCCGCAATTTCTTCTGTCATGGAGCAAGACCCGGTAGCCAGCATTTGCCAATTCTTTAGATAGATTCAAAAGTTCATTGTACGGGCGTCGACTTCCAGGAGTCAGAGCAATCCAAGGCCCTGTCTCTCCAATGACTTCGTAATGAATAGCGATATTTCTGACGATGGCTTGAGGCACAGTTGTTACCTTTTAAATGTAAGTCGGTACAAGAGAATTTAACAGAAATTTCATCTTTGTAAATCGCGTTAATCCCTGATATTGATGTCTTGTAGGGTGGAGAGATCGTTGATAAAAGTCCTTACGCATGAAGTCAAGAGGTTTCATGTGGAGTGCTCCGTTTGATAATTAAGGTGTTCTACGGATAGCTTTAAATCGGCAATTGGATTATGATGAAAAGAAAAGTAAAGTAGAGTTTCAACCATGACTGAATTGATGAAAAAAATATTTTTCTTAAGTCTTTTTTTACTTGCATTTGCAAATGCAGAAACTGTCTTTGTCGATGTCAAAGGTGATGTAGATCTCGAGACTTTCAGTTGTTCCAAAACCAATAGTGTTCTGATTAAAAGGGTATGCTATCAATCAGAGGATTCTTATTTGTTGGTTCAGATCAAAGACAATTGGTTTCAACATTGTTCAGTTGAACAAAAAAAATTCGATGCCTTGATGAAGGCCAGCTCTTTCAATCGTTTTTATAACGGAGAAATCAAAGGTAAGTTCAGTTGTTACCATTGAAAAAATGTAATCTCAAGACATTCAATATTTTTTAAAAATCTTTTAACCAATCATGCAAGAAAAAAAATTAACTGGAAAAATCGCACGAGAGAACATCAAGCACATGAGTGTTCCTAGAGCACCTGAAGGTATGCTTGAAGGCTTCAGATCTCTTGGGGATGCATCGGGTGTTTTGTCTGATGTCATGGATGAACTTGGGGTGACTGGCGTCATAGGGGCGAGTGTTTTAAAGCCGACCATGGTTGATGTTTGCCGTGTAGGTGTTGCATTGACAGTAAGAAATATCATGCAACGCGATCATGTTTATGAGGCCGCAAAAGCCAAGGTCAATGGCATGGCTGAATTTGAGGCTCATAACTTGGCCCAGCCCGATGATTTTGTGGTGATTCAAGGGGTGTCTGGAATCTCCAATATGGGGGGTATTTCCTCCCAAACTGCGCTTAGGCAAGGTGAAGTGGGGGCCATTGTTGAAGGCGGAATCAGGGATGTTGCTCATTCACGCTCAATTGGTTTTCCTGTTTGGTCAACTGAAATTACTCCCATCACAGGTAAATGGAGAATTCAAACTGTAGAGATCAATGGCGACATACAAATCGCAGGTGTTCGAGTCTCTTGTGGCGACATTGTTTTTGCTGACTCGACGGGGGTTTGCTTCATTCCTATTGCAAGAGCAACAGAAGTTTTGACAAAAGCAAAAGCAGTTGTCCTTGCTGAGAAGAAAAAATGTGAAGCCATCGATGCTGGTGTGCCTGTGCCTGATCTACCAAAAAATGCTTAGACCGATTGTGAAATGGATGGAGAACACACGATGAAGAGATTGTTATTGAGTTGTTTACTTGTTCTTCAGTTTTCATTTTCATGGGGCGCATACCCAGATAAGCCGATTGTCATTGTTGTCCCATTTCCCGCAGGTGGTCCTGCGGATGCCATGGGCCGCTCATTGGCTCACGCCATGGGTACGAAGTTAGGTGTCACTGTGTTGGTTGAAAATAAGTCGGGGGCTGGTGGTTTGCTAGGCGTTGCTTATGTTGCCAACGCTTTACCTGACGGTTATACCTTAGGTATGGCAGGAACAGGGGCTATGGTCTATGCCCCTTTCATTACCAAAAAAATGCCGTTTGATCCGATCAATGGCCTGACCTATCTAACCACCTTGGTGAGAACGCCCAATGTGTTGGTGGTCAATGTGAATTCCCCTTATAAAAATTTAGCAGATCTTCTAACTAAAGCCAAGGCGCAGCCAGGAGTCTTGACTTATGCCTCTGCTGGAGTAGCTAGCAGTGCTCACGTGGTCGCCGAATTATTTCAAAAGTTAACGGGTGTGAAGTTTGTTCATGTTCCCTACAAGGGGGCCGCTCCGGCGTTACAAGATCTCATGGGTGGGCACGTAGACCTGATGATTGGTGAGGTTTCAGGTTTGGTTGGCCAGATCAAAGCTGGGACCATACGTGGTCTCGCATTGAGTGACTCGCAACGCTTGACGGCTTTGAAAGAAGTTCCATCTGCACCCGAAGTTGGTCTACCTGCTTGGGTGGCGGATGGTGCTTATGGACTGGTGGCTCCTGCGGGACTGCCTGTGGAGTTGGTCAAACGATTGGTAGAGACTGCAAACGACGCATTGCAAACACAAGAAGTGATCTCAAAGTTTTCGGAGCTCACAAGTCTTACTCAGCCTGGCAATCCAATTCAGTACAAAGGCCTTATCCAATCCGAACAAGCGAGATGGTCATTGGTGATCAAGTCAGCTGGCATCACAGACGAGTAACAATGAACTGGATAAAACATTGCTTGGCTTCAGCATTGCAGTCATGTGTTGATCAAAGAGGTGCAGACAAAGCGCTTATTACACCGACGGTACAAAGAACTTGGATT
>CAIMNS010000148.1 GCA_903842945.1 uncultured Burkholderiales bacterium | reverse complement strand
AAGCTCTTCAAAGAACTTCAAGCCTCAAGTGTTTTTTCGAAAGCGCCCTTCCTTTTGGCGCCTTCATCACATCTCTACCTGACTCTTTCCCCTAGCTTGAAGGTCAAGCCATCAAACTTTGCAAGTCCACCCTGACGCCCACACCCATGGTGGAGGACAATGCCATCTTGCGCAAATAAACGCCCTTGCTGGTCGCGGGCTTGGATTTGTTCAACGCATCCACCAAGGCCGCCAAGTTGCCTTGCAACTTGTCGCTCTCAAAAGAGCGCCGTCCAATGGTGGCGTGAATGATGCCGGCCTTGTCAACACGGAACTGCACCTGACCGGCCTTGGCGTTTCTGACCGCTCCAGCCACATCAGGCGTCACGGTACCCACCTTGGGGTTTGGCATCAAACCACGTGGACCCAAAATCTGTCCCAAAGTACCCACAATGCGCATCGCATCGGGTGCAGCAATGATCACGTCAAAGGGCATGTCACCCGCTTTGACACGAGCGGCCAAGTCGTCCATGCCAACGACGTCAGCACCAGCAGCCAAAGCCTCTTCGGCTTTGGGGCCTTGTGCGAACACCGCCACGCGAGCAACCTTGCCCGTCCCATTGGGCATGACCACAGCGCCACGGACCACTTGGTCGGACTTCTTGGCATCAATGCCCAATTGAACGGAGACGTCGATGGACTCGTCAAATTTAGCGGTCGCGAACTCTTTGACCAAAGTCAAAGCGTCTGTCAAGGGGTACAACTTGTTGGAGTCGATTTTGCCAACTTGTGTTTTTTGTTTCTTGGTCAATGCCATGATCAGATGACTCCTTCTACTGTCACGCCCATCGAACGAGCAGAACCCGCAATGGTTCTGACCGCCGCATTCAAGTCAGCAGCCGTCATGTCTTTCATCTTGGTGTTGGCAATCTCTTCCAATTGTGCGCGCGTGATCTTGCCCACCTTGTCGGTATGAGGTCTGGCAGATCCCTTGTCCAACTTGATCGCTTTTTTGATCAAGGTGGTTGCAGGAGGCGTTTTGATGATGAACGTGAACGATTTGTCTGCATACGCTGTGATCACCACAGGTAAAGGCAAACCTGGCTCAACACCTTGCGTCTGTGCGTTGAACGCTTTACAGAACTCCATGATGTTCAAACCACGCTGACCCAATGCAGGTCCAATAGGGGGGGAAGGATTGGCCTTACCAGCTGGCACTTGCAGCTTGACAAATCCGACGATTTTTTTCGCCATTTTGATTGCTCCTTACGGGTCCAAACGCCAAAGCACAAAGCTTGGGCTCCCCGGGGGGTTGTTCGCTCTAATAAAGGTAACAAAGACCGAGCTTTAAAAAGTCTTTGCCAAGTCAAAATCATCCCAAAATTTTCAGGAACCAATGATTATATACGATTTTTACGTCTTTTCCACCATGATTTGTGCAAATTGATCATGATTCGAAGAGCGAGACCCCTAGCAATGAGTCCTTTGGTATTCTTTTACTGGTCTGCCAACCATGCTTGAAACATGAGGATGGTCCACAAGCGCCCGGACCAATCCCGCTGTCCACTCAAATGCTCTTGCCATATCTTGGCAATGGGTGCTGAATAGAAATAACCCTCCGCCTCGATTCTCTTGGGCTCGATCAAACTTTGAGCCCATTCTTTAAGTGGGCCCCTGAGCCAAGAACCCAGAGGAATACCAAACCCTGCTTTGGGCCGTTCGATCAATTCTTTGGGCACATACTTGTACAAGATTTGTCGCAAAATCCATTTGCCTTGTCCTTGCCTGATTTTGAGATGCATGGGCAAATTCCAAGCGAACTCCACCACCCGGTGGTCCAAGAAGGGGATCCTTGTCTCAAGACTCACCGCCATGGCGGCGCGATCGACCTTGCACAAAATATCATCCGGCAAGTAACTGTGCATGTCCATGAGCATCATGAACTCTCGGTCATCTTCTATCAAGCCCTGGTTCGCCCCTCTCTCAAGGCTTGTCAAAGGATGCAAACTGCTAAAGGCTTGCCAGTTTTTAACAATCCGTTCTGGCTGATCCCATTCGCTGACCAAAGAGTGGTACAGATCCTCATGGGAGTGAACGCTTTTCAAGCGTTGCGCCATTTTGTGCGCCTTGTCACCCAGTCTGGCAATTCGACCTTGAGCCAAAGCGTCCCAAGCCTGAGTGGGCAAGGTCTCGACCGCATGCCCCAGTAATTTTCTCAGCTCAAATGGTAGCCAACTGATCTTGCTCCAGACACGGCTGCCCCACAAATAGCGGTTGTATCCACCGAGCAGCTCATCTCCCGCGTCCCCGGACAGTGCAACGGTCACGTCTCGCTTGGCCGCCTGGCTCACCAAATAGGTAGGAATTTGAGAGGAGTCGGCAAAGGGCTCATCGTACATCTTGGGCAGCAAACCCATCACATTCATGGCATCTTGTGAGCTCACATACAACTCGTGATGATCCGTTCCCAGGTGTTCGGCCACCTTTTTGGCAAACGGGGCCTCATTGAAGGCCTTGTCCTCAAAACCGATGGTGTAGGTCTTGACCTTGCTTGAGGCGCTCTTTTGCATGAGCGCCACCACGGTGGATGAATCGATGCCTCCAGACAAGAAGGCCCCGATGGGCACATCGCTCATTTGCTGCTTTTTGACAGCATCGGTCAGCAAGCTCTCCAGTTGAAGCGTGGCCAAACCTTCATCAACATGTTGGCTTGTATCTCTTTTTTGCACGGTCTCACGCATGGACCAATAGACATGCTTTTCGATCTTCTCGTCTTGGACCACCCAATATGTGCCAGGCTCTAATTTGGCGATGCCCTCGTAAATGCTCAAAGGTGTGGGGACATACAAATACCTCAAATACATCCCCAAGGCTTCCCTGTTGACCGGGTTGTTGAAGGCAGAATGGGCCTTCAAGGCCTTCAGTTCAGAGGCAAAGCCAAACACCTTCGCCCCGCTGGCTTGTCCCAACCAACCCGCATACAAGGGCTTTTCTCCCATCCGGTCTCTGGCCAAAACCAACTTGGCCGTGGCTTTGTTCCAAACGGCAAAGGCAAACATGCCAATGGATTGTTCTAAAGCCCAATCGATCCCACACAGAGAAATCGCCTCGAGCAAGGTTTCGGTGTCGGAGTGCCCACGCCACTTGACATCCATACCCTTTTTCTGGATCTCAGAGCGGATGTCCAGATGATTGTAAATTTCACCATTGAACACCATCACGAAATTTGAGCAGTGTGACACCATGGGCTGTGCGCCCAATTCGCTCAGTTCCACAATGGACAATCTGGTGTGAACGAGGCCCAGGCCCAAGGCCTCATCCAGCCAAAACCCGCTGCTGTCAGGACCTCGGTGGTGAATGGCTTTGGACATGGCAACGCACTCCTCAGCCAAGGACCGTCCTGCGCCTTGAAACCCAATAAAACCTGCTATGCCACACATACGTCGTTGATGATGCTTTCCAATGGATTCAATGGCTGAGATACTGAAATGTAAGGCACCTGCTTCAGATAAAAAAATAAGCTCCTAAGAGCCTATTTTTACATTCTACGGTTTCTTGTAACACCGCGCCTTGGGCGCCTTCTTGTGTACAAGGGCGATCAAGTCTTCTCAATCTGCCCAAACTCGAGCTCGACCGGTGTTGCGCGACCAAAAATCGTCACCGACACACGCACCTTGTTCTTCTCGTAGTTGACCTCTTCAATGGAGCCATTGAAGTCGGTGAAAGGGCCCTCTTTGACACGAACCAACTCGCCCACCATGAATTCCACTTTGTGCCGTGGCTTGTCAGAGCCCTCTTGCATTTGGGACACAATTTTTTGCACTTCGTCTTGAGAAATCGGAGCGGGCCTGTTCTTGGCGCCACCAACAAAGCCAGTGACTTTGTTGGTGTGCTTGACCAAATGCCAAGACTCGTCGTCCATGATCATCTCAACCAAGACATAACCTGGAAAGAACCTTCTCTCGGTGGTCTTCTTTTGGCCATTTTTCATCTCCACCACTTCTTCGGTGGGAACCAAAATGCGACCAAATTTGGCTTGCATGCCCGAGCGTTGAATGCGCTCAATGATGTTTCTCTCAACCGCCTTCTCCATGCCCGAATAAGCATGCACCACGTACCATCTGAAGTCTGGGTTGTTGGAAGGCGCCAAGGTGAACGCAACGCCGTCCTCCCCGGGCAATGCATTCACCACCGAAGAGGTGATGGTTTGCGTCAGTTCAACGACATGCTCGCCGTCTGCAGAAGCTTCAATTGGGAGATCGTTCATTATTTTTTCCAACCCAAAATCAAATCGTAAAACACCCATTCTAGGGTCTTGTCAGTGAACCACAGCATCAAAGCCATGATAAACACGAATCCGAACACATAAAGTGTCATCTGGGTGGCCTCTTTGCGTGTCGGCCAAACCACTTTGTGCACTTCACGGTACGCTTCTTTGGAAAAACCAATCAACTCTCGTCCCTGCAAGGAGGTCAGAAAAACCACCACCCCCGCCAAAAGACAGGCCAAGAGCACTGCCCACTGCACCAAGACGCCTTGGGCAGACAGCATGTAAAAGCCAACCAAAGCACCCAACACAAGCGCCACAGCAAGGCCTAGCTTGGCCTTGTCGGCAAAGCTGGTGACCGTTTCAATATTAGTACTGGCCATATCCGAAGAACATTTCCATGGTTAAAAAAGTCGTCTTCTAGACACACAAGCCCGCCAAGGGTTTGGCGGGCTTACTGTGAACATGAATTACAAAGAACCTAGCAGCCTAGAGCATCTTGCCTCAGGGCCGATTGGCAGGGGCGGAGGGAATCGAACCCCCAACCTTCGGTTTTGGAGACCGACGCTCTGCCAATTGAGCTACACCCCTAAAAACTCTCGATCACTCCAACACTTTGGCAACAACACCCGCGCCAACGGTCTTGCCGCCCTCGCGAATCGCAAAGCGCAATCCCTCTTCCATCGCAATGGGGTGGATCAACTTCACCGTGATCGCCACGTCGTCTCCAGGCATCACCATCTCTT
>CAIMNS010000147.1 GCA_903842945.1 uncultured Burkholderiales bacterium | reverse complement strand
CGAGACGTGACGCTCACGCACCGCCCATCTGTAAAACCGTCTGAACACCGTCAACCGGCGGTTGGCGGTGGTGGCTTTGGTCTTGGCGTGCTCGTGCGCAAAATACGCATTCAAGTGACCCTCATGGGCTTGCAAGACCTCGATGCCAGAAGAGCCCAAGAAAGCCATCCAAGCTTGCAAATCTTGTCGATAAGCTTGAAGGGTTTGATTGGACAAGCCATCCTCCAACCACAACGCGCTCAAGAACATCTCAACAACCGGGTGAGGCTCTGCGGTCATCGAACTGCATCTCTCAAGGGATCATGGGCGTTCAGCGTCAAGGACCTCAATCAAGGCTTAGCTTTTGAGATTCGACGACCTTTTTGTAAATCTCAAACTCAGCTTTGATTTGCGCTTGAAACTGCTCAGGCGAGTTGGCCACAATCAAGGACCCCGTGTCTTCGATGCGTTTTCTGACCTGAGGGTCTTCCAGTGCTTTCTTGACACCATTGGAGATGCGCTCCACCACTTCTTTGGGAAGTCCTTTGGGGCCATAGATCCCGTAATAAGCCATGCGATTGACGGGCTCCAAGCCAACCTCTTTGAACGTGGGGACGTTGGGCATCACCGCCAAGCGCTGAGGGGCCGCAACCACAATGGCAACCAGTCGGTTTTCTTTGATGAAAGGCAAGGCAGAAGGCAAATTGTCAAAAATCATGGGTACTTGACCTGCCACCGTGTCGTTCAAAGCCGGACCGGCACCTCGGTACGGGATGTGGGTGATGAAGGTGCCAGAGAGGTTTTTGAACAACTCGGTTTGCAAGTGCCCAATGCCCCCCGTGCCAGAAGAGGAGTAGGAGTATTTGCCGGGATGCTTTTTAAGCTCAGCAATGAAGCCTGCGTAATCGGTGGCAGGAAAAGAAGGATTGACGGCAATCACATTGGGCGTGGCCGCAATGTTGATGATGGGCGTGAAGTCGGTGAGCGGATTGTAGGGAATCTTGGCATTGATGGCCGGATTGGCCGCTGTGGTCGACACCGTCGCAACGCCCAAGTTGTAACCATCAGGAACGGCCTTGGCCGTTTCGTTGGCGCCAACAACGCCGCCGCCGCCCGGCTTGTTTTCGACGATCACACTTTGCCCTAAGACACGGCCCAAGGGTTCGGCGATCACTCGGGCCACAATGTCAGTGGTGCCACCAGGCGCGAACGGCACCTGCAACCGAATGGACTTGTTGGGATAATTTTGCGCCAAAGAGTCCCCCGCACTGAGCAGCGCCAAAGTGGCGAGCAAGGCCATGCTCACCGAGGTCAGAAGAGGTGTTGTTTGCGTTAAAGGTCTTGTGATCGTGGTCATTTTAAAAACTTCCCTTGCTGGATGTGAATGGATGTATTAAACCTTTTAGCGCGGGACTAAGCAAGTAGGTCTTGGCCTAGGTGCTGCGAAGGTCGCGGATCAAAGGATCATGGGCTCTGGCTCCAAAAGAATGCCAAAACGCTCATACACACTGGTCTGAATGGCCCGGGCCAGGGTCATGACCTCGCCACCCGTGCAGGGGTTGTCTGCCCCGCCTTTGTTGATCAAAACCAAGGCCTGCTTTGGGTACACCCCAGCCATGCCAATGCTTTTGCCGCGCCATCCACAGGCATCAATGAGCCAACCAGCCGCCAGTTTGAAGCGCCCATCTAACAGTGGATAGTGAACGACACTGGGCTCGCGGGCGATGATGTCTTGGCACTGATCACTGCTGACCGTCGGGTTTTTAAAGAAACTGCCCACATTGCCAATGGACTTGGGGTCGGGTAGCTTATGACGTCGAATGGCACACACCCAGTCGTAGATTTCTCTGGCGCTGGGTTGTGCGTTGGCATGCTCAGCGCACTTTTTTTGCAAGTCTTGGTAATCCAGCACAGCACGCCACTTCTTGGGTAAAAAGAAACGCACATGGGTGATCAAAGCGCGGTTGGCCAAACCTAGGTTCAAATCAGCGGGCAAAGCGTCCACCGACAAGGCCCCAGACGATAAAGCGTTGGTGCGTTTCTCAGGTGGGCTCTCTAAGCTCAGGCCTCTTGGCGCAAGGGAGCCAAAGTTGGGCTGGGCGCCATGTTTAAAGATCGAATCCCGATAAGCAAATGCACACTGGGCGGCGTCAAGCCTGAAGCGCTTGCCCGTGGACAAGTCCACCGCTTCCAAATCAAAAAACCGATCCTGTAGCTCAACTCCGTAGGCACCTATGTTTTGCACAGGCGTCGCGCCCACAGAGCCAGGTATGAGCGCCAGATTCTCCAAACCGGGCCAACCCTGGTCCAGCGTCCAAGTGACAAAATCATGCCAATTCTCGCCTGCCATCGCCTCCACCCAATACCCCTTCTCGTCCTCCTTCACCAGTCGCTTGCCCATCAGCTCGACCTTCAGCACCAAGGCTTTGACGTCGCCCGTCAAGACCAGGTTAGAGCCCCCGCCTAACACCAAATGGGGCCGCTCTTGAAAGAACGGGGTTTGAACCATGTCCTGCAAATCATCGACACTGGTGACGCGCAGCATCTCTTGAGCTCTAGCCAAAATACCAAAGCTGTTATACGATTGCAAGGAGGGGTTGGATTCAATGACCATGGATACAATTGTCTCATTGCTTGAATCCAAATTTCACAGGAAAGAATTAAAAATATGCCTTCATTTGATGCTGTTTGCGAAGCCAATTTGGTTGAAGTTAAAAATGCGGTAGACAACACGGCCAAAGAAATTGGTACGCGCTTTGATTTCAAAGGCACCGCCGCTGCCATAGAGCTCAAAGACAAGGACATCATCTTGATCGGAGACGCTGATTTTCAATTGAGCCAGATAGAAGACATTCTTCGCGGCAAGCTCACCAAGCGAGAGGTGGATGTGCGCTTCATTGACAAAGGCGATACGCAGAAAATAGGCGGCGACAAAGTCAAAGTGGTCTTGAGCGTGAAAGATGGCATCAAAGTGGAGGACGCCAAAAAACTTCAACGCCTGATCAAAGACAGCAAATTGAAAGTCCAAGCTTCCATTCAGGGTGAATCTGTCAGAGTCACCGGCGCAAAAAGGGATGACTTGCAAAGTGCCATGGCCATGATTAAAAAAGAAATGAACGAACTGCCACTGACCTTCGATAATTTCAGGGATTGAAGGCCTGAACCCCCCAGTGGTTTGGTGCTCAAGGGTCGATCTGACCCACCGCTCACTGTCCGATCTTGCTTTCTTGACCCAACATCAATCGACGCAAATTGTCTTGGTGTCTAAAAATCAACAAGCCAGTCATCACCACAGAACTCAGCAACACGTCCAACCTGGTTTGCCAAAGCCAGTCGTTCATCAGTGCGTAAAAACAAGGGGCGAACAAGGCGCTCATCAAAGCCGACAAAGACGAGTAACGCCAAATTTTCGCTACCGCAACCCAGCACAACAGCGTGGCCAGTCCCAGCAGGGGTTCAAAACCAAAGAGAACGCCAGCAGCTGTCGCAACGCCTTTGCCACCTTTGAAGGCAAAAAAGACGGGCCACAAATGCCCCAAAAAAGCAAATAAACCTATGAGCCCTGCGCCCCACAAGACCGTAGGAGCCAGCATCACGCTCGTTGTCGTGTCCGACGCATTGAAAAACCAAGAGGGTATGCCATAGGAGCTCACCAAGAACAATTTGAAGATCACAACGGGCAACCACCCCTTGCAAACATCCATCAAAAGGGTGACCGCTGCAGCCCTTTTGTTGCCCGTTCTCAGCACATTCGTGGCCCCTGGATTTTTACTGCCAAAGGTTCTGGGGTCTTCAAGGCCCATGAGCCTTGAGACCAAGACGGCAAAAGACAAAGAGCCGATCAAATAGGACGCCAAAAGCATGATCACCCACGTCAAAATAAAGCCGCCGTAACTTGATAAAAAATCACCCATGAATGCCAACCACCTTTTTCTTAAAAGCCAATCGAGTATAGGTCCAAATGGCGCGCTCTCAGTGCAACCCTAGGTGATCTTGACGGACAGCACCTACAATGGACCCTCCATGCGTTGACCTGTCTTCACCGTTACAAGAACATGTACATCCCTCAAAACGCCTCGCAAGCTCTCCAACTGCGCATCCGTGGTCACCAGTACAAAGTCTTGACGTGGGGTCACTACCAAAGCGATCAAATCCCGATGGTTTTACTTCACGGCTGGATGGACGTGGCAGCTTCCTTTCAATTCGTGGTGGACAAACTCAGCATGCCCGCCTTTGTCATTGCCCCAGACTGGCGGGGCTTTGGTGACACCCAAGGCCCTGAGGTGGATCACTATGTGTTTGCTGATTACCTTGGTGATCTGGATTTTTTATTGGACCACTTTACCCATACGCTTGGTTGCAAAACTTTCAACCTGGTTGGCCACAGCATGGGGGGCAATGTGGCCATGATGTATGCGGGTGTGCAATCTGAGCGCGTGCACAAATTGATCAATTTAGAAGGCTTTGGCATGCCCGCCACCCATGCGGCCATGGCCAGAGGGCGCTATCGGCGCTGGCTTGAAGAAATCAAAGCTGTTGACCAGCAAACCCTGGCCCTACAACCTTATGCCAGCTTGGAGGATGTTGCCAAACGCTTGATGAAAAACAACCCAAGGCTCCAAGCAGACTTAGCCCATTGGTTGGCCAGCCAGTGGGCCGCCCCTCAGAGCAACGGCCAATGGCGACTCAAAGCTCAAGCGGCTCATAAAGTGGTCAGTGCTCACTTGTACCAGGTTCAAGAGATGATTGAACTTTTCAAAAACATCACCGCCCCTACCCTTTGCGTGCATTCCAGCGACCTACAATTGGCTCGCTGGTGGAAGGGCAGCTACACTTTTGAGCAGTACCAAGAACGCATCAAAGAGATCCCTCAATTGAGCCAAATTCAACTCCAAGATTGCGCTCACATGCTCCACCATGACCAGCCTCAAGCACTCGCTCAAGTGATTGAGGCCTTCTTGAAATAAAGCCAGGACCTGCATGCAATCCCCTTTGTGCGACCGATGTTGAAAACCGATGTATTGATCATTGGTGCTGGAGCAGCTGGCCTCTTTTGCGCTGGCGTTGCCGTGCAAAAGGGCCTTGATGTCATCTTGATTGACCATGCCAGCAAGCTTGCCGAGAAGGTGCGCATTTCGGGCGGGGGACGCAGCAACTTTACCAACATCGACCTCGACCCCCACCAACCGAGCAAGCACTTTATTTCTGAGAACCCCCGCTTTTGTACCAGCGCCTTGTCCAGGTACAGCCCCAACGACTTTGTTCAATTGATGCATGCCCACAAGGTGCCTTTTCACGAAAAGCACAAAGGGCAGTTGTTTTGTGATCGCTCCTCAGAAGACTTGATCCAAGCCCTCAAAATGGAATGCGAAAAGGGTGTCCATGGCGCACAGGTCAAGAGAATTCAACCCTGTCAATTGGAGCAATTGAACTATCACGACCACCAAACGCCCTATTACGAAGCTCAAACCGATCAAGGCACCCTACAAAGTCAAGCCGTCGTGGTGGCAACAGGCGGCCTGTCGATTCCGCAAATAGGAGCCAGCGATCTAGGGTATCGATTGGCCAAGCAATTTGGCATTCGAGTCACACCCACGCGAGCTGCCTTGGTCCCCTTGGTGTTTGAACAGCAGGCTTGGTCCAGCTTTGCAAGCCTCTCGGGCCTGTCTTTGCCCGTGACGATTCAAACCGGCCAAGGCAAACACGCCGGCTCCTTTGAAGAAGACTTGCTGTTCACCCACAAGGGCCTCTCAGGCCCTGCAGCCCTTCAAATATCCTCCTACTGGCGTGAGCAGCAATCGATTGAGATCAATTTGCTTCCCCATATGAGCTTGCATGAACATTTATTGGCTTTAAAACAACAGTCAAAAAAACTCCTGCTCAACGAATTGACGACCCATCTGCCCCATCGCTTGGCTCAAACTTGGAGCCAACAAAATCCAGACTGGTTGAAATCAATGCCAGACTTGTCACACAAAAGCATTCAAAATATAAGTCAATCTTTACAAAAGTGGCAACTGACGCCGCAAACGACAGAAGGGTTTAAGAAAGCAGAGGTCACGGCGGGTGGCGTGGACACCAGGGACCTGTCACAACAAACCATGCAATCCAAGCAAGCCGGGCTTTACTTCATTGGCGAAGTGGTGGACATCACGGGTTGGTTGGGCGGCTACAACTTCCAATGGGCTTGGTCGAGCGGCTATGCATGCGCAAACGGTTTGGCAAATCAATTAAATAAGCTATAATTTATCTCCTATATGGCAAAACCCAACGGCCACACATGTACAAGTTGGGATAACCGCTGGTATGGCTTTGGAGCCCGATCTTCTCCGAAACCCTCTATGAGCACAATTAAATTTCATCGTCAATGACAACCATTCGCGTAAAAGAAAACGAGCCCTTTGATGTGGCACTGCGCAGATTCAAGCGCACCATTGAAAAATTAGGTCTATTGACCGATCTTCGTGCCCGTGAGTTTTATGAAAAACCCACGGCCGAGCGCAAAAGAAAAAAAGCTGCTGCTGTCAAACGCCACTATAAACGTGTGCGCAGCATGCAGTTGCCCAAGAAGCTTTATTGATGCACTGATCAGTACACTGTCATTCATCAAAGCTCGTTCAGGTGCATCGCCCGGACGAGCTTTTTTGTTGTTGACGGCCCCCTTTGAACCCACCTTCCATGTCAGCATGGCTGAGATTTGACCTCATGATACGAGCCCAAGGAAAACGAAAATGACGCTTAAAGAAACCATCACTGAAGACATGAAAACGGCCATGAAGGCCAAGGACAGCGTTCGTCTTGGCACCATTCGCTTGTTGCAAGCGGCCATGAAACAAAAAGAAGTCGATGAACGCATCACCTTGGATGACCTCCAAATTGTGGCCATCATTGACAAACTGATCAAGCAAAGAAAAGACTCCATCACCGCTTACGAACAAGCCAAGCGAGAAGATTTGGCCCAGGTCGAAAGAGATGAAATGGCCATCTTGGAGGTCTATTTGCCCCAACGCATGAGCCAAGAAGAAGTGCATGAAGCGGTCAAAGCTTTGGTGAGCGAATTGGGCGCGAGTGGGCCAGCCGACATGGGTCGCGTCATGTCAGCCGCCAAGACTGCCTTCACGGGCAAAGCAGAAATGTCACACGTCTCTTTGGCCGTCAAAGCCGCACTGAACCCATAAGCTCCTCAAGAGCCGTTGGGATTTTTTACAGGGCCTTGAATCAGCAGCAGGTGCTTGGCGCCTTAGCTACCCGCAACGGTCATGCGGTCAATCAAGATCGAACCCACCGTCTTTGCACCATAGTTGTAATGGTCGGCGCCCACGGCCTTGATGCCTTTGAACATCTTGGCCAAATTGCCTGCAATGGTGATCTCTTGAACGGGGTAGGCAATTTCGCCTTTCTCCACCCAAAACCCACTGGCGCCTCTGGAGTAATCCCCAGTGACATAGTTGACCCCCTGCCCCATCAACTCGATCACAAACAAGCCTGTGCCTAACTTTTTAATCATGCGATTCAAATCATCGCCCTCTCGTGTGAGTTTGGAGCTCAGAACCAAATTGTGTGAGCCCCCCGCATTTCCTGTGGTCCTCATCCCGAGCTTGCGAGCCGAGTAAGTCCCCAGAAAATAACCCTGCACGCGCCCAGCGTCGATCACTCGCCTGGCATGGGTCTTGACCCCCTCGTCGTCAAAGGGTGAACTGCCCTTGCCCCCTAAAACAAAAGGGTCCTCATCCAAATAGATGTCCTTGGGAAAGACTTGTTGACCCATGGAGTCCAACAAGAAAGTGCTTTTTCGGTACAAGGCGCCTCCACTGACCCCTTGGACAAAATGCCCCAAGAGCCCTGAGGCCAACGTGGACTCAAAAAGCACGGGACACTCGATCGTTGAAATTTTTCTGGACTTCAGACGGCTCAATGCACGTTCGGCGGCATATCGACCCACCAATTGGGGGCTTGCCAAGAGTGCGGGGTCGCGCATGGAACTGTACCAAGCGTCTCTTTGCATTTGATCCCCTTTGCCGGCAATGGGCGCCACAGAGATGCTGTGCCTAGAGCTGGCATAGCCCCCTCTAAAGCCCCGTGTGTGGCTGCTAAAGAAGTGACTTTGCTGAGCTGAGACTGAGGCCCCTTCGCTGTTGCTGATTCGCTTGTCGGTCTTGAAAGCAGCCTGCTCACATTCGATCGCCAAGTCACACGCTTGCTCAGCAGATATGTGCCAGGGATAAAACAAGGCCAAGTCTTTGTAAGTTTTGCAGATGTCTCTGGCATCCGGTAGGCCTGCAGCAGGATCTTGAGCCGTAAACCGCGCAATGTCATAGGCGGCTTGCACGGTGCGCTCAATCGCAGCAAAAGAGAAGTCAGAGGTGCTGGCGTTACCACGACGAGCACCCAGGTACACCGTCACACCCAAGCCTTTGTCACGGTTTCTCTCCACGGTTTCAAGCGTGCCCTTTCTCACCGACACGCTCAAGCCGCATCCCTCAGAGGCTTCAGCCCCAGCGTCGCTTGCGCCGAGTTTGAGCGCATGTGCAAGTGCATGGTCCACCAAGGACTCGAAATGCGCCCTGGTGTATGAAAATCCCCTCAAAGCGTCTTTGGGGGAGGAAAGTGGAGTAGATTTTAGTTTTTTCATGAACGTATATGATACTGTCGCCTTTGAGCTTCTCGCAATGCAGGCGATAATTCACCCTAAGATGTCAAGAAAACCCAAAAAAGGCTACTATGTTCGAGGAGAGTTCGTTGCTGAAGGCAGTGAGCTTGACTTGGCCTATAAACGTGAACTCAAAGGCAGCGACAGCGCTAGCAAAACCGATCTCAAACGCGAAAGCACCGAGAGGCAAAAACTCGGCGTTGAATTGCTTGATCTCAGGACCGATCTCAGGCAAAAGCTCCTGGATCAAGGCCACCTCTCGGGCCTGCTCGTCGATGCCTTGGCGGCTGCCAAAAAAATCACTGACTTTGAAGGCAAGCGGCGTCAAATGCAGTACGTCGGAAAGCTCATGCGAAAACTCTCAGAAGAGGACATTGAACGCATCAAAGAAAGCCTTCAAGTCCAACATGGGGGCTCTGCTGCAGAGACCAAGGCACTGCATGAAGCGGAGTTGTGGCGCGAGCGATTGATCCGAGATGAGGATGCACTGGCCCAATGGATTGAGCTGTTTCCAATGACAGATGCACAACAACTTCGAGCTCTGATCCGGCAAGCCCGCAAAGACGCTGTACCACTGGGCCAAAAAGAAGTCTCGATGGGACTCGCCCCCAGGCAATCGCGTGCCTATCGAGAAATTTTTCAGTGGGTTCGAAGCGCTAT
>CAIMNS010000146.1 GCA_903842945.1 uncultured Burkholderiales bacterium | reverse complement strand
GGTCAATTCGGCCTTCAATGCCTGGCGCATTCACAACGGCCGTCACTATTATGACAATCCAGAGTACGCGGAAATGATGGCCTCCAATCCAAATTTGGTATTGCCTGATTTGAGCAAACCTGTGCCTGAACCTACGCCTGAGCCTGAAGTGGTGGTCGAGACGCCCGTTGCAGAGACACCGGTTGAGGCACCCATTCAAGAGGTGGTCGCCCAAGAGCCTGTTGTGGAAGTTGCGCAAGCGCCGTCCGAGCCCGAGCCTAATGCGCCAGCTGAGGTCGTCGCTGAGGAGGACAATCTGGACGATGATGACCCGGTCAAAGCCATGAAAGCCAAGATGGCCGCCGAGAAAAAGAAATCCAAACCGCCTAGCATCCCACCTGAACTCATGAACAATGCCAACTCTTTTGACGACAAATTGATGCTCGTGCAAATGATCGTGCAACAAGAACAAGGCCGTGTAGCGGGTGTCTTGAAGAAGATGATCCAAGGCGGATAATTTAAAGGTCAACCATGCAATCTGGTGTTTTGGATTTTGCCCAGGAAGTGGATGCAAACATCTCTCGTTTGCGCACACCTCAACCTCAAAGAACGGGGACCTTGGTCAGGCTCGTGGGGATGACCTTGGAGACGCGCGGCTTGATGGCGCCACTAGGGGCTTGCTGTGAGGTGATCGGTCAACAAGGTCACCGCATCGAAGCCGAGGTGGTTGGCTTCAATGACAAGACGCTTTTTTTAATGCCTTTCAACGATCCCGTGGGCGTGGGACCTGGGGACATGGTGAGGGTGATGAGTTTGTCCTCTCAAGTTGCCCTGGGACCCGAGCTGCTTGGGCGAGTGATCGATGGCAGAGGTTTTCCGCTGGACGGCAAAGCGCCCCCCAAATGCAAAGACACCTTGGCTTTGATGGGCAAGCCCTTGAATCCCATGGAGCGCGGCCCCATCCATGAGGTGCTTGATGTGGGCGTCAAAGCCATCAATGGGGTTTTGACCATAGGACGAGGCCAGCGCATTGGTTTGGTCGCGGGTTCTGGCGTGGGCAAGAGCGTGCTTTTGGGCATGCTCACGCGTTTTACCAAAGCCGATGTGGTGGTCATTGGGCTCATTGGTGAGCGTGGTCGAGAGGTGCAAGCTTTCATCAGCGAGTCCTTGGGGCCAGAAGGCTTGGCCAAGTCGGTGGTCGTGGCCGCACCTGCCAATGTCTCCCCCGTCTTGCGATTGAAAGCGACCCACATGACGCATGTGATTGCCGAGTATTTCAGAGACCAGGGCTTGAATGTCTTGATGCTGTGTGACAGTTTGACCCGAGTCGCCCATGCACAAAGGGAAATCGGCTTGGCCATTGGCGAGCCGCCAACAGCCAAAGGCTATCCCCCTTCGGTCTTTGCGCTTTTACCCAACTTGATCGAGCGCGGTGGCGTGGGACGCCATGGGGTGGGATCCATCACGGCCATTTACACCGTTTTGGCCGAAGGCGATGATGCCTCGGACCCGATTGTGGACATTGCCCGTGCCTCTTTGGATGGACAAGTGATGTTGTCTAGAAAACTGGCCGACGCTGCTCACTACCCAGCCATTGAGCTCAATGGTTCTATTTCAAGGCTGATGCAGTCCTTGCTCAACACCGACGACATGAAACAAGCCAACAAATTGAGAAGGCTGTGGTCTTTGTATCAGCAAAACATTGATTTGGTTCAAGTTGGCGCCTATCAGATGGGCTCGAACTTGGAGTTGGACGAGGCGATCAGATTGCATGAGCGGCTGGTGAATTTCTTGCGCCAAGACATGCACATTTCTCAAGACTATGAAACCACGCGTCAAGAGATGCGTCAATTGATGACACAAGAGGTATAAAGATGAAACACAAGAAGTTTGAGGTGTGTCGATGAAGCCCCGGGAATGCTGGAGTGTGCTTGCCAACAAAGCCGAGGACGTGGTGGCTTTGAATCAGCAAAGGGTCAAGGCTGCACGTGAAAACCTTGAAAAGCTTGAGGCCAGCAAAAAGAGGCTGCTCAGCATGTCCAATGAATATGCTGAGAAAATTCGAGAAAAAGAGAAAACCACACAATCTTTGATTGAAAGCAACAATGCACGTCAGTTTGTCTTGCAGCTGCTTCAGTTGAGCGAGCGGCTTGACAAAGATCGCATCCATGCACAAGCGCAAGTGGAGCTGGCCTGTGAGGCTTTGCGACAAGCCGAACAAGAGCGCTTGAAGATGCAAACCTTGGTCGAGCAAGACCTCTTGGCGGTCAAAACCTATCACCGCAAACAAGAGCAAAAGCAAATGGACGCTTTGGGCTTGACGCTTTTCAACATGAAGTCGGTCGCCATGGGTGGACGGGTTTAATGGTTTTAGGCCTCTATGCCTTAAGTTCTTTCACGCGGGTAGCGCCAAGGGCAGGGTTAATCAAACGGGTAATACCAGCCGCTCAATTTGTTGTCATAAATGAAGCCATTTTTGTTCAACCAATCATCAAGCTTTTGATTGTCATCGCTTCTCTTGGAGCCCGAATAGACCCATAAAAAACCACTCTTCTCGTCTCGCCGGTCATCGATTTTGGCGCCCGAATAAGTGTTGACCAATGCAGAAAGAATTTTAAAGGTGAAGTCCTTTTTGGCAGGGTCTTCACCGCGTCCTGGTCGGTAGCTCGATGGTTTGGTCGAGGCTTCGTTGGTTTTATTCGGGGCGCTCAAGGCCGCCGCTGGCTCAGGAGTGTTGGCTTTGGTTGCTTGAGGAGGGGGCGAAGTGATTTGTTGCTCGACATTCAGGGCCATTTTCTTGGCGGCAATCAAAAACTTATCCAAGATGCTTCGATCAAAGGCCTTGTCGCCTTGTGCATACAAGGCCTTGATGGCTTGCATGGACGTCATCGAGCTGCCGGTCAGCTCTCCTTCCATCAATTCAAAGTAGGTTTCAACCACCCCTAGTATTTGCGCGCTTTTAGGGATGTCTTCGCCTTTCAAGCCCTCTGGGAACCCTTCTCCATCGATTTGTTCGTGGTGAGCGCGGATGGTGGCAGCAATGTTTTTCATTCTGTCCAAGCTCTTGAGGCAAGCAAAGCCAAAGGAGGGATGTTTGCGGTACACCTCAAAATCGCTGTGAGGCAAATCAAAAGCAGAGGTTCGAAGCAACCGGTCGCTAAAGCCAATCTTGCCAATGTCATGTAACAGTCCGGAGATGTAGATCTCTTGCACCTCTTCTTCATTGAACCCCAGAAGTTTGGCGGTTTGGCTGGACAGGTAGGCGACATTTTTGGAGTGAGCCAACAACTTGGGAGCTCTGATTTCCATCAAATTGGAGAAGATTTTGATGGTGGTGACAAAGTATTCATGAAGGCGGCCCTCAAGACTGCTCACTGTTTCATTCAAGCTTTCTTGATCTCTGAGCTTGAGGGTCAGGAGAATGGCCTCTTTGATCACCACAAAAGTTTCGGGTTCATCCCAGGGCTTGCTCAAGTATTTGTAGACCTCGCCATCGTTGATGGCTGCCTTTGCACTTTCCAAGTCTGCATTGCCGGTCAACATGACGCGGGTCATTTGGGGATACAAGAGTTTGATCTCCTTTAACAGCGCAATACCATCCATCTCCGGCATTCGAAGGTCGGTGATGATCAGATCAAACGCATGGGTTTTAAGGAGCTCAAGGGCCTCTTTGCCGCTCTCGCAGGTGCTGACCTGGTAGCCCTCAAGGCTGAGCATGCGCTTTAAGGCAGACAAAATATTCGCCTCGTCATCGACACACAAAATATGGTGTTCAGATGGGACATAGGTCGTCAAGTCGTTGTCTAAGGTGTCGTTCATGGTGTTTATCTCAAACTAGGGGAGGTCAGCGAGGCGTTCAATGCTTCAAAAGTGAAAGGGCGATGAGCATGTCATCGAGGGCTTGACGATGGCACAAAGCCAGCTTGAAGCCAGTGGCAGTAGTTGGGTTTAAAAAACCAGGGAATCATCAGGCTTGGTGTGTCGGGCGCAAAGACTTCGACGCTCAAATGGTCCTTCCATTCTCCGGAGGCGTTCACGGCCTGTAAAAGCATTTGAGAGCCCTCTTCAAAACTTCTTTTGATGCCATTGAGGATCATGTGCTGAGGCATTGCATCCACATCGTTCGTTGCCCCATTGGCCATGCCGGTAGGTGTCTCTTGAGCCATTTCACCCAGTTGACAAGTGAAGGTCGACAAGTTTTGAGGTGTGGGCAAAGTCCCTTTGGCAAAAGAAGCCTCGAGGTCAATGCGACCGGAGTACAGGTCGTGAATGCTTCCCCAGTCGCGCCCTTCAAGTGTTTTTTTGATGTGACTGAGAAGTCGCTCCACCAACACTTCGTCTTTGAGGCGTACGCATTGTTGGCCCAAGATGTTGTCAAAAAAGACCAGTGCTTGGGGGTGTTCTTTGAGCAATTGCGGCAACTCTTGCAGCGCATCTCGACGCTCAAAACGCCATGATGTTTGGCTGTGTTTCAAGTCAGCACCATGCACATATTGGAAAAAAAACCGCGCCAAGGGATCGATGTCAATGATGGTGATGGTCTTGAATTGACACAGCCATTTGGAGGACATCATCCACCCGGCACTGCCCCCAATGAGCAGCAAGTCTTTCGTGCTTGGCGGATGGGCCAGCAAGAACGCTTCAATGGCCCTTTTGCTGGGCGCCCAAGCGTGTCGAGAGCGATAGGCACTCCAATGCCATGACAGGCCTCCCGTCTCTTGCGCATGCAGGGCGTCTCCTAGCCACGCCAACAAATGGCGTCGAAGGGCCTGGTTGGACACAGTTTCTTGGGATGGACGAGGCATAGAAGTTGATCAAAGGCCAAGGGCTTCTTGCAAAAAGCTCATGAGCATCTGTTCTCCAAGGGGTTAACGATCACAGATGGCTTTTTTGATGTGGACCAAAGGCGTATCGGGTGGAATGGATTGCCAAGGGCCAATGACGCCTTCACTGGTCAAGACGTCCCCAGTGAGCCTGGCCCCCGTGTGCATCGACAAAGAGAGGGTTTTCGTGCGGTTGTTTTCGCAATCGATTTCAATCAATGAGCGGGTAGAGCGATAGCTTTTCCCCAAAGCATTTTTTTGTGGGTCTCTGTAGTCCAACATGCTCCAAACTTGACGAAGGTGTTTGTTGCCCGCTTGGGGACTAGAGATGGAGTCGCGGTCGATGTAAAAAACGCCTAAGTCCATGAGCCCCATGGATTGCCAGTCAACAGCACCAGCTTGGAGGCAGATAAATCCACCAATCAAGGCGGGAAACAGTCTAAAAAGGCGGTAATTGTGGGAAATTTGCCGGATCAAAGGTGTAAAAATTTTCATCTTCTGGGTCTCGTGCGCGATAATGCCATTCAAATGTATTGTCTATAAAAAATGGCTCTAAAACCATCTCTGTTTTCAAAGCACTTTGATGTGCTTGGGCTTTTTTGTCCCAGAAGAACCTATTTTTACTCAAGTAGGGCCCTTTTCCTAGAATTTTGTTCAATTTGTTCGAGGGCATGCTTGGGGCATGAACTGCCCATCGGTATCTTGCCTGGACGCCATGCAGGGGTGACAATTGGGTGAAATCCACGATTTAGGCCGTTACGCACTCAGTGCACTTTGGGTTTTTGGGCTCTTGGGGGCCTTTTTATGGTGGCTCAATAAAAAACGCGGCGTTCCTTTTTCGAAACATTTGGATAAAAAGATACAGATCTTGGAGGTCTACCCAATGGGTTTGAAGAACAAGATGATGCTGGTTCAAGTCGATGACCAAAGGATGCTTTTGAGCATGAACACCCAAGACATTCGGACCCTGCATGCTTGGCAAACTGTGTCCCATCAAGAGCTTAAAACTGAGCCTGACAAGGCGTCTTTGGCCGCAGACAGCGCTTGGTCTTCCCCCCATCCCTATGAAAGTACACCCTAGTCATGAGGACATTTCTCTCAACACTTGCACAAAAAGCTTTTTCAAGACTCGAGCGGGCAAGCGTGTTTTTTGTGGGCAGCACGGGCATGAAACCCTCTAAGCCTTTCAACGCTATTCAAATGCAGCAAGATCGCTCTTGGACGCGAGGGGTGTTGCATATGTTTGCCGGCCTTTTGGTGGTGGCCGTTTTGGTGGGTTTCTCGCAAAGCACCTTGGCCCAAGGCATCCCCATGGTCAATGTGACAGGTGGAAAAAACGGTCAACAGTACAGCTTGAGTTTGCAACTGTTGGCGCTGATGACCACGTTGACGCTCTTGCCGTCCATGCTGCTCATGATGACCTCTTTCGTGCGCATCATCATCGTCTTGTCCTTGCTCAGACAAGCATTGGGCACGGGTCAAACGCCTCCCAACACGGTTTTGGTGGGCCTGGCTCTCTTTTTGACCTTCTTCATCATGTCGCCCGTCTTTGATGACATTTATCAAAATGCGCTCTCTCCCTACATGAACGAAAAATTGTCCTTTGAAAAAGCCTTGGCCAAGGCGGAGGCGCCTGTTCGGCAATTCATGATGCTGCAAACGCGTGAAGACGACATCACCATGTTCATGCAAATCGCGCAAAAAAGGGATGTGGTGAGCGCCGATGATGTGCCCTTTACCACCTTGATGCCCGCGTTCATCACGTCCGAGCTTAAAAGCGCCTTCATGATTGGCTTCATGATCTACATTCCCTTTGTGGTCATCGACTTGGTGGTGGCCAGTGTGTTGATGTCCATGGGCATGATGATGCTTTCTCCCATGATCATTTCCATGCCCTTTAAGTTGATGCTGTTCGTCTTGGTCGATGGTTGGACCCTTTTGATGGGTTCGCTCGCTTCGAGTTTTATTTTTAAATGACCGGATCAACTTTGAGGTCAACCAGCTTTTTATAAGAGGTCTTTTATGGATACAGCCATGGTGGTGGATTTGGGGCGACAAGCGCTTTGGATGACGATGCTCATTTGTGCGCCCTTGCTAGGCATTGCTTTGGTGGTGGGCTTGCTGGTGGGTATTTTCCAGGCGGCAACGTCGATCAATGAGCAAACCTTGAGCTTTATTCCTAAATTGGTGGCCCTGGGGATCACTTTGAGTGTGTTTGGGGGCTGGATGATCAATACCTTGGTGGACTACACCAAAGTGCTTTTTGGTCGCATCCCAACTTTATTCGGCTAAGACCCACATGAATCTTCTTGCAGCCAATTTGGTCGATCAGTTTTTTACATTGATCTGGCCACTTTTGCGCATTTCAGCCTTTTTAACCTTCGCCTCCATTTACTCCATACGAGCGGTCAATTTGCGCGTCAGGATCACCTTGGCCTTGGTGTTGACAATTTTTTTGGTGTTGCAACTTAGGCTGGAGTTGCCCAGAATTGATCCCTTGACGGTAGAAGGTTTGAGAGAGATTTTTAACCAACTTTTCATTGGCTTTACCATGGCTTTGATCATGCAGTTGGCGACCGCCTCGGTGGTGGTCGCTGGTCAAGCCGTCTCCAACTCCATGGGCTTGTCCATCGCCAACATGATTGACCCCACCTTGGGCAATGTACCCTTGACCTCTCAGTTTTTCACGATTTTAGGAACCTTGATCTTTGTATCCACGGGTGGTGACTTGATTGTGTTTGGCATTTTGTTGGACTCGTTTCAGTATTTCCCCATTGGCAAGACCTTGTTCAGCCAAGACTTGATGGGCAAGATCATCTCTTGGAGCTCCATTGTGTTTGTTGGCTCGGTGTTGATCTCTTTGCCGGTCATGATCACCTTGCTCTTTGTCAACGTGGGGCTGGGTTTTGTCACGCGTGCAGCACCGAGTTTGAACATCTTCTCGGTTGGATTTCCGGCCATGATGTTCACGGGCTTTTTGGTCCTGTGGTTGGCCATTCCCAGTATCTTGTCAAGAATTGATTGGCTCTGGGTTCAGACCTTCAACCAAATGCGTGCATTGATGCATCCGTGATGGTGGTCAAGCGTGTTCAACAAAAAAGCAAAGCAACAGTGGGGTTGATCCATGGCTGAAGAAAGCTCATCAGAACGAACGGAAGAGCCGACGGCCAGGCGCTTGGAGAAAGCGCGCGAAGAGGGGCAGATCGCAAGGTCGGTCGAACTGAACACGGCCGTTCTCTTGGTCACCGCAACACTTTTTTTTACGTTCTCGGGGCAGTGGATGTTTGACAAGTTGGGACAACTCTTTGTGTATCAATTGCAGTTTGACCGCAAAGTGATGGACAAAGCCGAGTTGCTGCCTGCTATTTTTGCGCAGAGCGTGCTCGATGGGTATGTGATCATCTTTCCCATCATGATCACATTGGCCGTTTTGGCCATTTTGTCCACGGGCTTGACGGGTGGATTTATTTTCTCTGCCAAGCTTTTGGCGCCCAATTTTGGCAAACTCAACCCCATGAGTGGCCTGGCCAGAATCTTTGGCATCAAAGCACTCATTGAACTTGGTAAATCCATTTTAAAGTTCTCGATCGTGACGGTCATTTTGTACTTGACGGTCATGAACAACATGGAGGCCTTGCTCAACTTGAACCGCATGGACTTGAATCTCGCCGTCAAGCAAGCGGGTGGCATGATCGTGGATGCGTGCTTTTGGATGAGCATGGGATTGGTTTTCATTGCGCTATTGGATGTTCCACTTCAAATTTACCAAGTCAATAAAAAATTAAAAATGACCAAGCAAGAGGTCAAAGACGAGATGAAAGACTCAGAGGGCCGTCCTGAGATCAAAGCGCAGATCAGACGACGTCAAAGAGAGATGGCGAACAACAAGATGATGAGCAAGGTCAAAGACGCGGATGTGGTCATCACCAATCCACAGCACTTTGCCGTGGCCTTGCAATACGATCCCACCTCTGATGGCGCGCCCATCTTGATCGCCAAGGGTGCCGACGAATTGGCCAGGAAAATCCGTGAAATTGCCAAAGAGGAGGGTGTCGAGATCTTTGAGGCCCCAGAGTTGGCCCGTGCGCTGTACTTCACCACCAAGCTCGATGCCATCATCCCAGAAGAGTTGTACCACGCGGTGGCTCAAGTCATTGCGTATGTGTTCAGCTTGAACGATGCCTACTCAAAGTCCTCTAGATTTGTGAAACCTCAGCCCAAAATACCGGAAAATATGCGTTTTGATGAAAACGGCTACTTGATGGACAATGCGGTAGCATGATGGCAATTTCTTTAACCTCTTGTCCCATTCCTTGAAGGACACGAATTGACCGACTTTTTCCAAAGCCCTAGTGACAAGCTTCGCTTAGAGATGATGCTCAAATCCTTGAGCGCAGGCGACTTGAATTTGGCCATTTTGGGAGAAGACGAGGTGGCCTTGGCCCATTACGCCAGGAAAATCTACGAACACCTTAAAACCGATCCCAACGCCCAAGTGGATTTGTGCTTGTCAGCAGATGCTGAGAAATTGGTTCAAAGGTTCAATCAAATTTTGTCCGAGTTGACTTTGGACGAGGCCTTGGACAAATCGGCCAAAACACCTCAAAAGCGGTTTTTGATTTTTCCTGATACGCAATTCATCCAAGACTTTGAGTTGCAACTCTTGGCTCGTCTCATCAATGGTTTGCCAGCCAGCAATTTGTTTGTGGTGCTGATTTTCAACAAGCGTGAGCCCTATGAGAAAAAGTTGCAGTCTTTTGGTAAAAACTTGGTTCAATGGGTGCTTGAGAGTGAGCACCCCTCTTTGGCCTCCAATTTTTCACACGCCCAAGCATGGAACAAAGCGCCAGAAGATGAGGTGATGAGCGCCAAAGATTTCAAGGCCCGTCAAAAGTCCCTTTTGGGTGCGCAAGAGTCCGATGATTTTCTCAACCAAAGTCCATTGGGAGCGTCATCAAGAGGGTACGCCATGGCCTCATCTCCCACGGACTTGGGCAAGACTGACCCAGTTTTATCTGAAGAGGAGTTGATGGCTGCGGTGCGCTCTGTCCAAGAGCAGTTGGACAAAGAAGAGGCCCAAAGCCAAGAGGCAGCAGCATCTGAAACTGTTTCTCCTCCCGCAAGAGGCAGTCGGCTGGGCTGGGGTTTGCTTTTTGGGCTCTTGATTTCCATGGGTGTCTTGGGTGCGGTCTACAAAGAGCGCATTGTGCAAGAAGTTGAAAACATGAAGGAGTATTTAGAGGGACCCAAGTGGGAGAAAAAGTCTGTGGACAAGTCCGTTGACAAGTCTTCCACTGATGCGTCTCCTCCTGGAAGTCAAGACTCGGGAGCATCGGACAAAGCCGTGGAGGACCCGGCGCAAAAAGGAGCCGCACCTGGGCCGACTTCAAAAGACCTGGACGTCAAAGAGGACGGTGTGGCGGGTGAAAAACAACCCTCGGTTGGCATGTCCAGCACGACCAAGACGCCGATCAAATTGGGGGAGTCCTTGATTCCAGACAGAGAAGCGGTGTTGACCGCCAAAGAGCTGAAAGACAAGACAAAGACAGACAACAAGGGCACGTCCACCGAACAGGCCCCAAGGCCTGAGCCCCAGCTGGCGCAGAACCTTGTACCCAATGCCTCAACAAAATCCCCACCATCATTGTCTAAAGAGAATGGGACACCTGCAGCTGAGAAGTCTGACTTGAGGGCGGTGCCTTTGCCAGTTGAAAAACATGCGGTGAAAGACGAACCCTTGAAAATCCCCATGTTGAAGGATCCTTTGCCCAGTGAGAGCAACAAAGTCTCTGCCAAAGCCCCTGTTAAAGCGCTGGTCAATGAGGCCCCGAAGGCCAAAGAAAAGGAACCTTCCTCCAGCAACGCGCCTGCAGTGAACGGGGCGGGAGGGGTCCCTCAAGCCGATTTGAACTGGGTCAATGCTTTACCGGAAAATTCATGGGTCCTTCAATTGGTTGCGATGCCCAAAAAGGCTGAAATACTGGCAAAGAAGGCCTCTCAACCCGCCTTTGAGGGCTCGCAGGTCTTGTTCACCAAGAATCCCAGCTCTGGCAAGTCTTACTACATCTTGATCAAGGGACCTATTTCTTCCAAAGAGGAGGCGCAGTCACTGATCAATTCAAATGCCGCTTTAAGCGGTGCATGGTTGCGGTCCTCCAAGTCTTTGAAGGCGCAGTTCAAGGGCAATTGAGACGATGATGAGTCCTTGAACGATTGGAAAATAGTTTGGCGTGGGGCTTATAAAAACCGCTCCATGTGACAAGGGTGAAACAATTGCAGTGGGTGTCCCAGATGGGGGTGCCCCAAGTGTTAAAGTTGAAGTCAACTGAGTCGATGCTCTCTCATCAAGTCAAAGGATCAAAAGGATGAACACGGTAACCCAAGACCACCACAATGATGGCCATGCCGTTGCCCCGTCGTTTGTCAACCCCATGGGTGTTCCGGCTCACATGGATCCGGTGCAGGCCAGCGAGGGTGCTCACTTGCATGCCCTTGAAAAAACCCTTGACGACATCACCGAGGCGGTGGATCAAATTCGAACGGATATTTTAGAGGGGGACGGGCAAGCCATCGATCTCATGGTAAAGGGTCCTGAGCGTGGTTTGGGGATCGATGGACCAAGGCCCGCACCTCAAGTTACGGTTTTCAGTGCCGATAAATGGGATGAAGAATATAAAGTTCGCATTGATGCGTTGCGTCAATCGGTGGATGAGCTCAATGCAAAGCTGGACGCTTTCAAGCGAACAAGGGCTTGATCAAAGCCCCCTTGATTGGCAGGCCACCTGGCATTGTGTTCAATGGCTGATGCACGTTCATTGCATTTTTTCTCTCACCAACCAAGTCAAGTCCCATGAGTACAGATACTGCATCAACCGAACAGCAAGCTGACATCGAGATCAACGATGGTGCTGATTTGCATTTGGACCTGGCTCAAATTGAGGCGGGTTTGGAGGAGCTCAAAGACGTCACCTTGGACAGCAACGAGTTGGCCCGTCAATTGGAAGATTTGACTGGGGTGGTGCTCAACTCTGCGGAGGCCTCTACACGATCAGCTTCGGTCGCAGCGGACGTGTCAGGCGACTTGCAAAAGGTCATGGCCAGCATCAGCGCGGCCCATCAAAGAAGCGTCTCGCACTCAAGGATCATGTTGGGTGCGATGTTGATCTTTATCTTGATCTCGGTGGGAACCTTCTTTGCGATTTCGACCCGAATGCGCCAAAACATCATTCAACTGGACGCCCTGTCCATGGCGGTTGGTAAGCGCGTGGTGGACTTGGACGCCACATTGGGTACTTTCACAGAGTCCACACAGTCCTTCAACGAGCTCACTGAGAAGCTAGAAAAACTCAGCGAAGCACAAGGGGGCATTGAGAAGAAATTTGACGAAATCACCAAAGCCGTATCGACCGTGCCGGGTCAAATTGCGGAGCAATCGGGCAAAGGTCTGGACGGAAAATTCACCGCCATTGAAAAGCAAATGCAGGCCTTGGATGCCAAAATTGTGGCCCTGACCAATCGCCCACAAGCCGCACCTGCAGCCCCTGGATTGAGTCAACAAGCGCTGTCTGCAGAGCTGCAAAAACTCAAACAAGAATTGCAACAAACCGCGTTAAAAGCCAGAGAAAGTGCGCCGCCTGCACCAGCCAAGCCCAAAGAGGACATCAAGCCTGTGCCCAAAGTTGACAAAGTGGACGTCAAGCCTTTACCAGAAGCCAAAGTGGAGAGGAGAGTCAAGGCAGAACCCGAACCCAAAGTGGAGGTGAAAGCGTCTGCAGCGCCTGCCCCCGTTGCGCCTGCAACTGTGACGCCAGCACCTGCACCTGCTGCCACGCCCCCCATGCCACAGTTTCAGCCTGCCCGAGAAAAGATGCTCGTCTACCCCAGGCCCAACAACGAGTGATCTCTTGCTTGGAGCCCTTGCTTGGTCAATGGCTCATGAATTCATATTTCAACAAACTCAGCACCGCTTGGTCCGACAAATTCGCTTGGGCCAGCATGGCGGTGGCCGAGGCTTGGATGATTTGAGCTTTGGCAAGCGAGGTGGTCTCAGCGGCGATGTCCGCACTGGTCAAGTTGCTGTAGGCCGATGAATTCGTGGTGCCCATGCTGGTGGCCAAGGTGTTTTGATAGCCCAGTCGATTGATCATGGATCCGGTATAGCCTTGTAGAGCCGAGACTTGAGAGATGGCGCCATCGATGATGCTCAAGGCGGTGGTCGCGTTCGCGCTTGAAGAGACATCGGCGCTGGTGAGCTTTAAGTTTTGTGTGGTGCCACCATAAGTGCCAGTTTTAAAACCCAATTTTTCAAAATTCGTGTTGCCTGCAGAGCCACTGGCCAGCGTGAAGGGTTTGCTGGAACTCAGGGTCACGCTTGAAATGAACCCCAGCGCTGTGCCTGCTGTGTTCGAGCCTGCCGTCAGTCCAAGGCCCGCTAAGCCAGAGGCTGTTGCACCTGCAGTGGTGTCGAACCCCAAAGAAATGCTTCTGCCGTCTGTGGCGGTCAAGGTCAAGCCCGAGGAGTTGGAGCTGGCCACCACACCAGTGCTGCCCGTGTAGGTATTGATGTCCGTTGCGATGGTGCTCAAACTGCTGGCTGTGGTGAGGGCCAAGCTGATGGTGCTGCCGTTCAGGTACATCGAGTAAGTGGCACTGCTCGTTGGTGTTGTGAACCCACTGCCCACCAGCACATTGGCGTTGGCTGTGGCCGTGACCCCCGTGTTGGCTGAGCTTTTGTTGATGGCCGCAGCCGTTGCAATGGCGCTGGACGCTTTGGTGACCGAGGTGGTCGTGGCAAAGGTGGCCGTGTCATCGGTGCTCAGAGCACCGATGATGGAGCGGCCATTGATCACAAGGTCGCTGCTGGTCAAGGCGGTGGGAGCTGAGGCCGAAGCGCTTGGAGCTTTGCTTGAGACCTGTGCGACATTGGCGCTGTAGGTGCCGATCGCAAAATCGGAATTGCTCAGGGTGTTGCCTGGTGTGGTTCCAATCACGATCGAATTGCCTGAATTGCTGTACAAAGCATAAGAGCCCACATAGGTCCCAGCGGCTGCAAGTCCCGTGTTGGTGGCGGTGATGTTGGCGTCAGAAAACGCCAGCACAATGTTGCGCCCGTCACTCGCTTGCAACACCACACCGTGCGTGGCGTCGCCAGCCTCTGTTGCGCTCACCCCTGTGAGCCCCGTGTTTTGGTTGATGGCCGTCACCACGGCTGCGCGGTTGACCGAGTAGTCGGTGGTCGAGCTCAACGTCACACCGATGCTTTTGCCGTTCAAGGTGAAGGTGCCAGCGGTGGCC
>CAIMNS010000145.1 GCA_903842945.1 uncultured Burkholderiales bacterium | reverse complement strand
TTGATGCTGTATGGTTCGCTGCGTGAGCGCTCGTACAGCAAATTGTTGACCTTGGAGGCTGCCATGGTCTTAGAGGCCATGGGGTGTGAGGTCGAAGTATTTGATCCATTGCATTTGCCCCAACCCGATGCGGTTGATGAGAATCACCCCAGGGTCAAAGCCTTGCGTGAGATGGCTGCTTGGTCTGAGGGCATGGTCTGGTGCTCTCCAGAGCGCCATGGCGCAATGACGGGGATCTTGAAGAGCCAAATCGATTGGATCCCTTTGTCTTTAGGTGCAGTGCGTCCCACACAAGGTAAAACATTGGCGTTGATGCAAGTCTGTGGTGGGTCTCAGTCCTTCAATGCAGTCAATCAGATGCGCATCTTGGGTCGATGGATGAGGATGTTGACCATTCCCAATCAAAGTTCGGTGGCCAAAGCATTTCTTGAGTTCGATGAAGAGGGGCGAATGAAGCCCTCTGCCTATTACGATCGGGTGGTGGACGTGATGGAGGAACTGGTCAAGTTCACTCTCTTGACGCGAGACGTCACGCCTTACCTTGTAGACCGCTACAGTGAGCGCAAAGAAACAGCTCTAGAGCTCTCTCAAAGAGTCAATCAAAGATCGATTTAAGTCTTTGCTTACTTGGTGCCTTTTATAAATTGAAGTTTTATTTCTTCAGTCTGCGCAGTCCACGTGCTTGAAATTGCGCTATAAAATGCCCTGATCTACGAATGCTTTGAAAGGTCTGTACAGTCCTTTTGATCCAACAGCATGAGTTTTAATTTACTATGTCGATCCCACCCATGTCTATTGCAGAACTCCTTCATGCCCGTTATGGCACCAGCCAACATCCTCTGTCCGGACTTGCTGCCCAAGAGCTTGATGCATTGCAAAACCAAACTTTTGAAACTTTGCTCACGCACCGTTCGGTGCGTGCCTTTGATGACCGTCCCGTTCCCGTGCACACCCTTGAGATGATGGTGGCAGCAGGCCAGTCTGCCTCCAACTCGTCGAATTTTCAGACCTGGAGTGTCGTGCATGTGACCGATCCAGAGAGAAAAGCACGCCTCAATGCCGTCTCTGGAAGGCAAAAGAGCATTGAAACTTGCCCCTTGTTTTTGGTTTGGATCGCCGATTTGGCCAGGCTCAGGGCCTTGGGTGAGCAGCGCCAAGTGCCCCACGAGAGTCTGGACTATTTGGAGTCATTTTTGGTGGCCAATATCGATGCCGCTTTGGCCGCTCAAAACGCGACAATTGCGGCAGAAGCTATCGGTCTTGGTGTCGTTTATATAGGCGGTATTCGCAATTCGGCCGATATCGTGGCCAAAGAGTTGGGCCTACCACCTTCTAGTTTTGCTTGTTTTGGCATGTGTGTGGGTTACCCTGATCCAGAAAAGCCCGCGAGCATCAAACCCAGGTTGCCCATGTCAGCTGTTCTCCATCAAGAGCAGTACAAGCCCAAAGCCTTCGAGCAAGCAACCCGCGAGTACAACGTGATCATGAACCGCTTTTACACCGAACAAAACATGAAGACCCCAGGCGACTGGGATCTTCATACTTTGAGTCGGGTCTCAGGAGACAAAGTGCTTCGTGGCCGTGAACATCTTAAGAAACATGTGAACGACCTAGGGTTTGTACTTAAATGATCAGGGGTGCAATTCGTAGAAAGCCGGGATCGTAAAAAACCATTACAAATCAATGATTTAACCATGTTCTTCAGAGAATTTCTCTCAGTGATACAACAAGCGATGACCTTCTGACCTAGCGGTGATAGCCGTGACTGCCTTTATTTACTTGCTGCCGCAAAAGCGGTGGCGGCAATCCGGACCATGCTCGGATGCAGAGTTCCGAGTTTTGGGATTTGGCCGTATGGCGCTTGCGGTGGGACCGAGAAGTAGGCGTCGTGGAACGGGAGCTCAAGAACGTTTCTCAGGTCGAATTTGGTGTCGTTGCTCAAACCGGCGCTGGTGTATGCACTAGCTTGCTCGCTCTTTGAGATTCTGAATTCCCCGCTGTAGAGACGGTCCGTCTTTTGGCTGGCTCCATATGCAACGACAAGGAATGCTAAGGATCATTGCTTAACGGTCTTTTTCATTTGTAAATCAACTCATCCGTCAATGTCCATTGTCAACAGTACATTCGGCCACTCAAGTCATTAAGGCGCCCCCCCACTGGCCTTGGAGACGTAGCGGGCCAAGGCCTCGATTTGACTGTCGGAGAGATTAGCCCTGAAGGAGGGCATGCTGCCAAGACCGTTGCTCAGCGCTTTGGCCACTCGCTCAGCGCTGGGCTTGATTTCGTCCAGCACGGGGCCTACCGCACCTTCTGATCCTGCATCATTGAGTGTGTGGCAAATAGCGCAGGCGGGAACTGCCTTGAGGAAAAGGGACTTCCCAGCCATGTAACTGGGATCATTGGACTGCGCTTGGGCAAAGGAGGCTAAGCAAAGTAGGGCGTAAGGCGTTAACTTAAGCGACACTCGGTGTAACAACTTGAGTCTCATGTCACCGTCACTTTCACGGCGTGGTCGGCCCAACTGGTGTTGTTGTAGCCGCTGACGTTTTCGCCCCTGGTTTCGGGTTGCACATGACCTGCTGCATCGGTCGCGCGGCTTGCAAGCATGTAGTTGCCGGCAGGCAGTCGCGCAGACAACACGAACTGACGCCAGGCGTATTTGCCCATGTCTGGCCCCACCAGGCGCGCCTCGCGCCAGTTTTTACCGCCATCGATAGAAACCTCAACTTTTTTGACGGCATTCAATCCACCAAAGGCAACGCCTTGAATTTGCATCAGGCCGGCTGCCGCAGCGCCGCCTTCCCCGTTGGGAGTGTTGATCCAAGACTTCACGGTCATCTCCTGCACTGAAGGCTGGGCTGGGTCGGCCTTGGCGCCAGGCGGCGTGATCCTGTAGCCGTGCGACATGATCCGCGCATCGCTTTCCGCGCTGGTGAAGGCAAGTTGCTTGATGTACTTGATGTTGTTGACACCGGTATAACCTGGCACGATCAGGCGAAGTGGGCCGCCATGCGCAAGCGAGATAGGTGCGCCGTTCATTTCCCATGCAAGCAACGCATCGACCATGGCAGCTACCGGTACCGAGCGCTCCACGATGACGCTTTTTGGATCAATACCTTCTGGTAGCTTTTCGCCACCTGTCCCAGTCATGAAAGGCCGCGCTCCGTCTAGTCCACCCAGTGCTTCGACGACTGCCCGAACTGGCACACCACTCCAGATGACGCAACCAGCAGCGCCTACAGTCCAAGGGGTACCACTGGGCTTGCTAGGGAAAAAGCCTCGGCCATTTCCTGAGCACTGAAGCACCATCGCGACCGTTTCAAGTCCCATTGATTTGAGCTGGGCTAAGGTGAGCTTGCGTGGATTTTTAACGCCTTCGATGTTGACCTCCCATTCGTCACGGTTGGTCAGAATGGATGAATCAGGCGCCGGCAGATTGTTACGGATATAAAGCTGTTCGGCGGGCGTGATCACACTGGTGCCAAAGGCGCTACGCTTGGTCTCAAGGGTGCTGCTGCTGTGGACGATGAGGCTAGCGGGATCTTTCCAGTTAACGTAAGCGGGCAGCTGTCGGGCCGCTGCAAGAGGGGCTGTCTGAGCGGAGGCACCGCGCGTGAACGTGGCAAGGCTCGTCACTGCAAGAGTGCTAAGGCTGGCGCCCAACAAGTGTCGGCGATGTCGTGAAATGTTGTGGTCCATACATGTTGTCCAATTTTAAAGTGATGGATAGGCGCTAAGTTCTATTCGGCATTAAACCACAATCAGCCTAGACCTAGACCTAGGGCTTGGAGCAGCTGCAAACAGCACCATCCACTCCCTGTAAGTTGCTCTCTTAATACAACTTACGGTAAGCCTTACCAAATTGAGCGTCCACCCCCATGCCTCACAAGCAGCCCTTTTTTAACGAGATGACCGAACGTTGTTTTAAGCGTATGAGGGCTAGCACCCTACTCGCGAACTATATTGCGCGATGTTACCCGTCCATGATGTTGAACGTAATCAAAAAACTTGAACTGCGAGTCCTGCTTGCAAAATGAGTGAAGCGCTTCAAGGGCGTGCCAAGAGCGTTTGCGTTCGTTGATATGCACCCTCTGATGGACGAACAAGCACGATGGCGACGGGACTGACTTTCCCGCTCATTCGCTTCAACAAAGACCCAGTTGTTATTTCAAAAAATTGTTTTAATGGATTGAACAAGTTCAAAAGAAAAATTGACGCACCTAAAAAGTTCATCGATTTCAAATATTGCACCAAAAAAATGCACGCACGACGTTATCATCGGTGCAATTTTTTTCAAAACATCAAAAAAAGCATGCCAGTTTATAAAACAAGTCTTTTTTTAATACCAATGAATCAATATGTCAACGTTTTGCAACAAAAACGACACTTTACAGACTTATTCTTGATGGCTTAAAAAATGCTATTACACTTTGTTGACAGATTTCAAACCTTTTTTTAACTCGGAGAAAACATGCAAAGTACTTTTAA
>CAIMNS010000144.1 GCA_903842945.1 uncultured Burkholderiales bacterium | reverse complement strand
GGGTAGAAAACTTTTTTCCAGAATTCGATCTCATAGCGTTGGGCCGTTTGTGCATTGGCTTGAAGGTGTTGAACGAATTGGAACAAGTCGATCGTGCCCATGCGCTCGGGCTTCAACAGAGCTACTGCCACCATCTCGGGTTTGATGGTCGTGGGCCACCTCAGTTGCGCTGCGTCCAAGCGAACCACGGGTTTTAAATTCTGAGCGTTTTCGTCCAAAGGGAACTCATCTCGTTGGACTCCCTTCAACAACCAAGCGTCGTCCTCGAGTAAAAAGTCACCCGAGGCCGAATGGGTGAGAGAAATCATGCGACCTTGGTTGTTGAATTCGTAGATTTTGATGTTGCGCATCGATCCATCGGAAGTCAAGGCACCCACATTGACCGCTTGGTGAGAAAACGATTGCTTTTCATTGAGCCAAGCACCGGTTTGCCCAACAGAGATTTGCCCAAAGTACTTGGACTTCAAGAGTTGCGCTTGTTTGTCGCAAAAGGGAGATAGGTAGTCCCCGACCACAAAGGTCAGCACGACAAAGGCCAAACCCAGGCCGATCAAGAGCCTCAATGCCATCACGGGGCCCAAACCAGATGTTCTCAAAATGGTGAACTCTGAGCTTTGCGCCATGCGCGCCATCACGTAAATGGTGCCAATCAACACGGCAATCGGCATCAACTCGTAAATGTGACTCGGGATGATCAGGGCAACGTAGCTCAAGGCGTGAGGCACCAAATAGATTTGTTCGGAATGTGTTCCACCTTCAAGCCCAAGTCCCTTGCCAACCCACTGCAACTCGTCGATCAAGTCAAAGAAAAAAAACAGTCCCAAAAACCCCAGAATCACAAAGCCCACCGCCGTCAAGACCTCCAAGTAAATGAGCCTTTGCAAGGTTTTCATGAAGCCGTCCTCAGACCTTTGAGCTTCAACCAGAAATCCCCGATCTTGACCGTGTTGATCTCCCAAGACACCCCAATGTTGCGCGTCCAAAGGACAAAGACCGCACCTGCAAACACGCCCCCATGCAGACCTAAGGTGAGGCTCCAAAAGCCAAGCTTGCCCTGTTCAACCCAGTTTTGCCCCAAATTGACCATGTTTTCGTAAAAAATAAAAATAAAGAGGGCAAGTAGCCCATGTCGCCCTTTGGCGCCTCTTGAGTTCACCTGGGCCAAGGCCAGTCCAATCAGCACCAAGTTGAAGGCGGCCAGGCCCATGCCCAAACGCCAACTGAGTTCGCCCAAATGGTATTTGCTGGGGTGGGTGATCAAGTCCCAGGTCGGTGTGGTTCTGGCAATCGGATCGTTTTTTGCAAAGGCGTCTTGGTCAATGCGCGTGGCATACTGCTTGAACTCGCTTATTTTGAGCGTTTGGTTGTTGTTGGAGATCTCAAGGCGTTGGCCATTGGAGAGCATCAAAAACCGTTGACCGTTGATGGTTTGAATGCGCCCAGTTTTGGCCGATGTGACGGTTTGGCGATCTCGATCGTTGGTCACGATGAACACATTTTTGCCTTCCTTGTCAGCGTCCAAGTCCTTTTCAATGAAAAACACCCGCTGTCCGTTGGCTGACTCTTGAAACTGTCCGGGTGCGACCCGCTCCAAGTCACCCCTTTTTTCAAAACGGTCTTTGAGCTCTTGGCTTTGCTGGTAGGACCACGGCCAGACCCAAATGGCCAACACAAAGATCAAGAGGAGGATGGGCCAGGCAAAACTCATGAAGGGTTTGATAAAATCAATCAACCGGCAACCCCCGGTCAACCAAATCACCATCTCGCTGTCTTTGTAAAGCCTCATGAGGGTCGAGACCACTGAAATGAAGAGACTCATGGTCAAAATGGTTTGCAGATGCCCTAACATGGTGTAGCCAAGAACCAGGCTCACCTCTGAGGGGTTGACGTTGCCTCTTGACGCTTGTCCCAAGGTCCTGATCAACATCATGGTGAGCACGATCGTGACCAAAATCACCAATGTTGCGCCGAAACTTTTCATAAGCTCTTGGCGAAGTGAAGAATGGAATAACATTGGGGTATTGATGAAAACTTGAATTATGAACTTCGAACTTAAATATACCGCACTCGACTCACTCAGCACTGTTAAAACGGACGCACTCTTGGTTTTGGTGGATTCCACCCATCCTGCCCATGTCCGTCATCTGAAAAAATCCAAATCTCTTGCAGCCAAGGGCAGTTCTTCCTTGCCACCCAGCCTGACAGCGTTGATCGCCAAGAGCCTTCAAACCGAGCAACTTCAAAGCAAGAACCCACGCACACAAATTCTTTGGAATGTGCCTGGCATCTCGGCCAACCCGGTTGTTTTGGCCCATCTGGGCGCCGCCAAAACCAAAGACGTCAAACACGCCCTGCAAGCGGGCATGACGACGCTCAAGGCCTCAGCGCCCCATTGTGCACATTTGAGCGTGTACTTGCCCGATGTTACTGGACAAAACCTGCAAACTGCGATGCAAACCCTTGCCGACAGTGCATATATTTACACCAGCACCAAGCCCAGCGCCAAGGGCGCTGCGCTCTCCAAGGTGAGCCTTTATACAAATGTTTTTGCGGGTAGCGCTCAGGGACACAAGGACAAGTCTGCCTCCGCAGAGGCCTTCAAGGAAGGTCACGCCAGGGTGCTGGGCATGGCCTTGGCCAAGGAGTGGGGGAACCGACCCGCGAACCATGCCACACCGACCATGCTCGGTAAAGCGGCTTTGGGGCTGACCCAGTATGCCAACATCAAAGTGCAAGTGTTGGGCCCCAAAGAAGTGGCCAAGCTTGGGATGGGCTCCTTCATGTCGGTCGCCCAAGGCTCGGAGGAGCCGCTTCGTTTCATCGTCATGCATTACAACGGGGC
>CAIMNS010000143.1 GCA_903842945.1 uncultured Burkholderiales bacterium | reverse complement strand
GAACATTTACCAATGGTAGCACATATACCGGTGAAAACGGTATTACAAATTTATACGGCTTTAACGACTTGAGCAAAGCCTATGCAGTTGCTTCCTACGATGCATCTGGAAATTCAATTAATTTGAATACACTTTCTTCAACTCAGGTTGCATCAACTGTTAGTGCTGTAAAGCATGATGTTTTTGGTACTCACAATTTAAATCCAAATTCTTTAGCTTGGACCTCAACTTTAAAAACTGCTTATTTGCAGTCTTACATTAATTTGACACTGAGCATTGATGGTTCAATGAACCATGGTGATGCCGTTGGCCTGATCGATTTGGTAATTAAAACTGAATCGCAAAAGGGCGGAGGAATAGAGCAGGCGACTATCAGCAAAGATATTCTGAATGATCTTATGACTATCTCAGAGCATGGGAAATCAATATTTAGATCCGTTTCACTTACGCTTAGACCGAACGACTACCTGTCATATGTGTTTGGTTCAATGATAGAGGGTAGCGATGCCAATGAATTCTATACAGGTGGAAAAAGTCAACCAATTTATTTGGGCGATTTGTACGCTGGTGACAAGGTCAGTAAACTTCAATTGCTAGAAAACAAGTGGTTGTTAGGTTTAGATCTGCCTATTCCAAAAGTTGAAGGTGACACAGCAAAACCAGGCTCAACTTCTGCCACTGCTGTTTACAAGAATTTTGAAGGAAGTCTTTTTATTGACGGTGTGAAGCCCACAGAGGTCAATCAAGGTGGTTTAGGCGATTGCTACTTTGTCAGCAGCCTTTTATTGTTGGCCAGGGGGGCGCCAGAGTTCCTTGCAGATGCAGTGGTGGATAACGGTCTCATTAATGGCAAGCAAACATGGGGTATTCGTTTCTTTGACGAAGGTGGTACCCCAATTTGGGTCACTGTGGATAAACAACTTCCAGTTATTTCATCAAGCAACTCAAAGTTGTTGGGCACATCGACCGTGACAGGTGAGTTGTGGATACCAATTTTTGAAAAGGCGTATACACAGGCCAATGAAATTGGCGTTTTTGGTCGGGAAGATACCGACAATGCTTACTATGCAATTGAGGGAGGGCAAGGAGACAGTTTGCTTTCTTTGACAAATGCAAATATCACCGTCTATCAAGACTTCCCATATGACCGGCCATCCACAGTGCACGCTGTATTTGTTGACACCAAATCAAAAGCTAAAGTTGATGCCGCTGCGAAAGAAATTATGGCGGTATTGAACGCTGGAGGATTTGCTTGGATTGGCTGCGAACGTGATGCTTTTGACAGTTCAGGGAAACTGACCTTTGTGGGTGGTCATGCCATGGCCGTATTTGATTACTCTCCGAGTGATCCCAACAATACCACTGTGTATGTCTATAACCCTTGGGGCGTGAGTCTCAGCGGTGCCGATTATGCAAGCCCATTTGTTGTTGACATCGTAACTTTAGTAGGCGGACCACAAGGTTTGGATATTTGGCTGTCTAATCCTGTGCTGGGTTAATTTTCGTTACTGGTGCTCCGACAGGAATCGCAAACTGTCTTGAAAGCCAATAAATCCAAGGACTTTTAATTTATATAAATTAAAGTACCGACATAAATACCGACATTTGGTGGTCTCATGTCGTTTTATTGAGCTTTGGAGCAATTCAGTGATTTTACTATTGTCAAGTCATTCAGCCTATCTTAAGTTGTATCGACACCCCACCCCTTCCAAATTCCAGCCCAGCTAGACCCCACCCACCCGGTACCCCCACTTATTCGCGATGGGACTCCCGTCTACCTTTGCATACTATTGTGCTCAAACGACTAGCCTGCGAAAGGCCCCCTTGCTTTTTGAAATACGAATGCCGGGGGTATATATAAATTTTGAGAAAAGATGCAAACGATCGCATTAGGACT
>CAIMNS010000142.1 GCA_903842945.1 uncultured Burkholderiales bacterium | reverse complement strand
ATCCTCGGTGAGCGCGGGCTCGTCCTTGCAAGCCAATCAGACTTTTTCATCCGGTCTGAACTATTATCAACAAGCCTTGCTGGGTCGCGGTGACCAACGGGTCACTTGGTCCTTGAGTCTCAAACTGGAGCCCGCGAAGGATGACATTTCATCCGCCCCCGGTTTCAAAGTGCGTGCCTTGTTGCAAAACAAATTGGATCGCAACTTTAGTTTTGAAGACCAGCAATTCGTTTGGCTGGAGAGCAAAAATCTCAATCAGGTGAGCTCTGTTATGTCCAATGTCATGAACGAGCAGGTGCAGGCCTTGGGTCGTTTGATTCAAAGAGCGGTGGAAGAACAACTGTCTTGTATTCCAGCTCAGTTTGAAGTGACGAAATGGAGTGGTCAAGACTTGAGCATTGCGGCCGGACAAATCAATGGCTTACGTGTGGGCGATCAAATGTTGGTGGGAGATCCCGACGTCATCCCCGCTCGAGTCTTGGATCCAGGTTCTTTGAACAAATTGGTCCTGGCGGAGATCAAGTCGGTGACCCCTTATTCTGCGCAATTGAAACAAATCGCAGGGCCCAAATTATCAGGACCTGAGCATTGGGTGGCGGTTGCACATCGCCCGCTGAATTGATCCATTAAAAAATTGTTTAGGAGTGAATCATGAATGTCAAAACCAAATTAATTTATAAAGTGCTCGTGTTGAGTTTTCTGGCACATCAATCTTTGGGCCTTGCTCAACCCTTGGAGTTGGTGGCCTTGAGCGACAAGGGCGGTTTGTTGCCGCCTGAGGAAAAAAATACCAAGGATGCGACCATCAAAGGTGCAGCCAACAGCTCCATGACGCCTGCCAAGAGGCCCGTGAATGCGGCGTCGCTTGCAGATCAAGTGAGCCCGCTTGGGGCTGCCAAGGGCAGTTCAAAAACAAGCTATGTGGTCAAGGCTGGCGACACCTTGGAGAAGGTCATTGCGCAACAGTTGTCAGACAGTCCCTTGAAGCCAGAGATTTTGAGAAAAGAGTTGATGGCCCTCAACCCCAACGCATTTACCAAAGGCAACCCTAAAATGTTGTTGGCGGGATCCGTCTTGAAGTTACCCAACGCCGAGCAAATGGTGAACAAGCCATCGGGCAATGCCACTTGGTCAGCGGACAAAGCCAATTTGGCTTTGTCGGGCTACACCAGTTATCCGCCTCTGTACCCCAATGTGCAGGCCAGCGAAAAGCGTCGCCATTGGGTTCAATATCCATGAGATGAGCGGCACCTGTGCCTGGTCGATCAAGCTTTCGGGGCTGGCCAAGGGGTGAGACTTGAGCTTGCATGCTCAGCCAAGTCTTCAAACTCAATCCATCGACATAGAATGAGGCCTGTTGAGGCACATGATGCAGATTCCAGCCTTGACGCATCACGCATGACGCATGATGCTCGAGTCTGCTGCGAGCATTTTAAACATTGAGGTTGATTCATTTGTTACAAGGCCCCGATCTCGTTCTAGGTGTTCCAAGGGTACCTCTGGTGCAAATGGAGAACAAGCCCATTTTGGTTGAGAGCCGCGTGGCTCAGCAATTGGGTTTGTTGGACCGTCAAATCATTCAAGCCACCGTGTCACTGAATGCGGGAAGTGTCAGATTGTGGTTGAAGAACTTCTCCTTCGAAATTCCCAACACTTGGAATCTTAAGCCCGGCGACATGCCCTTTGTTCGGGCCACGCAAAATGCACAGGGTTGGAATGTCCACCTCACGGGCAAACCCAGCGTGAACGCTTCAGATGCATCCGTCGCCAACCCCACGGGGCTGGTCACCGCCCAAAAGTTCAACGCACAATTGGCGCTGATGGGCTTGCCCGCGTCCCTTCAAACGCAACAGAACTTGGGCTCAAAACTCGGGATGCTGCTGCAGCAACAGGTCGATTTCAATCAAAGTGCCATGCTCATGCGGCCCGATCAAATGGCGCTGATGGCCAACAACCCCGCTCTTGTGCAATGGTTGTCAGCGTTCAAGAAAATATCCTTGAACATGTCACATGTGTCGGCTCAAAGCTTGAAGAAAATGGTCCTCTCGCAAGCCATCAGTGCAGAGCATTTGCTGGCCAACGCTGAAGAGGTCGAGGATTCCCCCCGATCTCTTTTGCACCGATTGCTTGAATCCTTGGAGTCTTCAAGCTCGGATGAAAAGGGACTGGAAAAATCACAGATCAAGCAGGCCCTTCAAGAGATGGAGTCGGCCCAAGCACAATGCGCTCAAGACTGGACCCGAGGCGCCTTGTCTCTCAAAGTGGTGATTCCCTTTTTGGATGCCGATCCTGTGGATTTGCACTTCAAAAAGCCGCCCCGTCAATCTGGTGAGAGCGACACGCCCTTGAGTGTTGACATTCATTCCAAGAGTCGCCTTCTTGGCGAAGTTTGGCTCAACACCACGATCACCCAAGGCCAGCAAGTTGATTTGGTCATGTGGGCGGTCAAGCAAGAGGTGGCGGAATTGGCCCAATTGAAGGCCAAAGAGTTGGGTTTTGAGCTGGAAGACTCTGGTCTTAAGTTGCAAAGTTTTCAGATCTTCAACGTCGCTAGGCCCCAAGAACTGCTCTTGGAAACCTTGCCCAAACAGGGCTCGGTGGTCGATGCCAAAGCTTGAAGTCAAATCGAGATGCCCATGAACAAACCCCTTGAGGCATTGGCCCTTGAATATGGCAAATTCAAAACGCCTAAAGTCACCGCCAAGGGGCAAAATGAATTGGCCCAACGGATCATCGAAGAGGCAAAAAAGCAAGGTGTTTATGTGGCCGAGGACCCCCAGCTCTTGGCCTTGCTCAGTAAATTGGATGTGGGCGAAGAGATTCCACAAGACATGTTCACAGCGGTGGCGGTGATTTTGTCTTGGGTCTATTGGTTAAAAGGCATGAAACCAGGCGACGAAAAAAACAAAAGCCCATGATCTTCACCATGAGCTTGTAGTTTTAAGTTATAGACAAGTGTTCGGACTGAATCAACTCGCCATGTAGTTTCTTGAACGTTTGATGCGGTTGAGTTTGCCCAAGCGATCGTACACTTCCACCGAGCTGCTCGGATCCATGATTTGAAGACTCTTGAGAGCTCCTCGTATGGCATCCAATTTACGCAAGATCAATATTTCATTTCTACGGTGCAAATTTCTGCAAAACAGCATCTTGGATCGAAAGTTCTGCCATGAATCATCCAATTCGTCTGCATCTTCAGGGCTTTTAACGCCCGTCATTTGACCAATTTCTTCTAAAAGCGTGTTTTTTGCGTTCAAGAGGCGATCCAAGTGATCAAGATCTTGTATTTTCAAAGCCTCAAACTCTTGTTCCAGCACAGACTCGAGCACATCCACGCGCTGCATCACCTCAAAGAGCACAGCGGGATTGGGCTTGAAAGCCGTTTCGATTGAATCAGTGGTGTCCATCTTGATTCTTGGTTAAGCGTTCAATCAACCTTGGATCATTTGCTCTAGAGACACAAAGTTCTCTGCAATTTTCCTTGGGTTGATGGGGTAGGTCCCCTCTTTGAGCGCCTTTTTGATCGAGTCAACTTTTGCACGGTCAAAGGACGGCTGAGCCATCACTTTTTGTGCGACGTTGCTCAAAGTCACCGATGAGGCTTGCGTGGGCATGTTGTTCTTCCCAGCTGCGTCCAAAGTGGTACTCGCTGCCAAAGTTTGTTTGTTGGCAGCTTGGTTTTGGTCCAAAGCTGTTTTATTGGGCATGCTTGCCTGGGCAAAGCGTGCGACGTTGTTGGAAATAGAGTCTGTCATACTGTTTTCACTTTCTCTGTTGGTGGGAGATGAATTGCTTCAATCCCTTTTCATGGCATCTATATATTCGGTCTGTCCCTTAGAAAACTTGAGACAAAATTGAAAAATAGTTGAAAATACTTTCAAAATTGTACTTTAGTTCTAATTTTTTCATTAAAACGCTTCTCATAGAGCCCGGGCCTCGTTCAGTCCAGTGATCACACCAGATATGAATCGACCCGACTCGACATTTTTTAACTTGATTTGGTCCCCTAAAGAGCCGTCTTGTTGCGCCTCGGTCTTGATGGTGATCAAAAACCCCCGACCCTCTCCGACGGAGAAGTTCACTTGTTGGCCTCTTTTGACCAACAAGGTGGGCTTGATGTCGTAATTTCTGATGGCTTGCTCTGCGCCCATGTCATGCAAGAGCTCGGTGTTTTCAATTTCTTTGAATTGAGACAAAACCATGGTGTCGGTGGAGTTGATGGGCAACTCCACTTGCTTGAAAAAGGAGGCTTGTAAAACTGTGCCACGTCTGAGAGGTTGGTTGGCCACCAAGACGGTTTTGATTTTGCTCATGCTTTGACTTTGAGAAGCTGAGACGCCTGTGCTCACCAGAGCTTGGGCTTTGGTCGAGGCTTCACCAATGCCGATGGGCTTGGTGCTGGCAAGGGCCGGACTGACTTTGCCCGCGCGCAAGGCGGCCTGATCGTCCGCAAAGGAAGCCTTTAAAAAGTATTGCCAGGCTGGGCTCTCGCACCGAGCCCGGATGACTTGACGGTTGGCAAAGGGATGATCAAAGACCGTACCAGACGAGCAGCTTTGCACTTTCAATCTGCTGTCCATGTCGGCAATTTGAACCTGGTCCACATTCATAGCAACTTGCTTGGCCAACCAATGGCGCGCTTCGTTTTGCAGCAGCAGTTGGGGCTCCATGGGCTTGTTGCTCGCATTCGTCTCTTGTACCTTGCCCAGTGAAGCAAGTTGCACGGTGTTCAAGGTTTGAGCGCTCAAGGGACTCAAACCCAAGGTGAGCAGGCAGGTGAGCTGCCCTATCCATTGCATGGACAGCATCAGTCTGCTGGGACTAGCACGCTTGGCACCCATTGAGCTGGACTCAAGCGAGCCCTCAAGGGGCCTGTTGTTCAGCAAATCAAACACGGCCAACTCCCCGCCTGAGCTCTCTGTGGGCACGGGCGCTAGGGTCTTCGACGGTTTGAAATAACGGCACAGCATTTGCAAATAGGTACTCATGGTGTTGAAGTTTTGACGTAATTTTTACGTTCATGGGTTTAGATAAGCAAACTTGATGCCAGTTTTTTAGTCTCGAATGGAACATATTATGTCCTTGAATATTGATACAAAAGGTTTCTTAAATTATTCATCTATAGAGGTGAATCATTCATTTTTGTCTGAACAAAAGACGGATGCTTCCGAGGCGGTCAAGGCGGCTTTTTCTCAAGCTTTGTCACAAACCCAGCAGGCCAATCGTGTCGGAACTCCGTCAATCTTGAGTCCTGATGTGTCGCAAGTGTTGGTCAAGCCTGGCGACAACATGACATCTTTGGTTAAAAACCATTTGTTATCCAAAGGTTTTGTTCCCAACCCAAGCGACTTAAAGAAAATGGTTTTTGACCTTGCGCGTCAAAACGGCATTGCCAACCCCAATTTGATTTTTCCAGGACAAAGACTTCAGTTGGCCTCCTTGGAGGCCAGTTTGCTCGAGGGCTCTTTCATGGCGGACAACAAAAAACCGTCAATGCCCGTGGCCAAAGACTTGAATGCTTCCGTTTCAGATGCTAGCCATCATGCATCTTTGTCCAGTTCTGCGCAGCCCAGCCGTGAGTTGGGCTTGTCCGATGGCGAGCAAGTGCTTGAGCTTCTTGAGCCTGTGGAGTCTCATGGCGTGAGCGGTCAAGGGGTGAAGGAAACCGCGCAGGGCGGTGGCACGTCAACTGGCATGGTCACGAATGCGACGATCGGTCCGACTTTGAATGAGCCGAGCCAAGCACAAAAAATTGCATCTGCTCATATCAGTACACAGCAGCTCTTGGAGCAAAGAGCGGCCATCAGCAAAATGGTCGCCGGTGTGATGAGTTCCGCTTTGAACCCCAATGCCCCCAGTGCAACTTCAAAGTCAGTGATGGGACTCGGTGGATTGGCTGGCAACAACGCACAGATACCAGGCATGAACAATTTGCCGGCCAATCTACAAGCCAAACTCAATCAAATGAATGGCATGAATGCATTCAAGGCAACGGGCAGCGATGGTTTGACACCTTCATTGAACGCCATGCCGTCTCTGTTGGGCAGCAGCACAACGGATCCCAACGCAGCATTGACCGCAGCCTCCCAAATTCAATTGATGACCCGGCTCAACGGCTCGGCTTACCCGATTTTGCAAAAGACCTTGGACCGTGCCGTGGACAAGGGCTTCATCCCCCCACAAGAAAAGCAAGCCGTGCACGACAAGATTTTGAGTCTGGCCAGGCAGTATAAATTTGCACCAGATGATTTTGCTAAGGTGACGCTGATGGAAAGCGATGGGATGAACCCCAAGTCCACCAACAACCGCTGCCACGGCATCATTCAGTTTTGTGATGGACCTGATCGAGGTGCGGCCAGTGCGGGCTTTGCCACCAACCCTAGAGCGATTTTGGGCCAAAGTGTCTTGCAGCAATTGGACTTGGTGAGCAAATATTTTGATCAAACAGGTCTGAAAAATGCAGGTCCCACCCATTTGGATGATTTGTATTTGACCGTTTTGACGCCATCGGCCAAAAGCGAGACACGAACCAATGTGGGCTTGAACATCGCGGGTCCGCAAGCTGCACACCTGCATGTGAACAAAGACAACCGAGCCCCGATCACCCGAGATTCGTTGCTCAAAGGCTTGCATCAAAATGCATTGGATAAATTGGGCTTGGACGAACGGGCCGTCAAAGACGCCATGAGAAGCGGCGCTTCAACGGTGGTGTCATCCGCCGCCTCAAGTTCGCCCTCGGTGGTCTCTTCAGCGTTTGCGTCGACCATCGATGGACGCGGCAACTTGATCAAGCCGAATTTTCAAACGAATGCGTCTCTTAACAACTCAGGTACTACCCAGGTGGCTTCTTTGGAGAGTCAATTGCAAAACAATTTGAAACGAAGTCAAGCCTTGAGAGTCAATGCTTATCTCAGCAGCTCCTTGACGGGCGTGAACGGCTCGGGCAAATGAGCGGGCACATGAGTGGCAAGAGTTTGCCACGTCTTGAACTGAGCGAGCGTCGTTTCAATCGAAAGAGGGATGATGTTTGCCGATGCACTCAAAAATCACATGACCTATATGAAAGAAAAGATCCGTGGCACAGCTTTTGCATGATCGGCTTGAGACCTTCTAACTTGAGGGTTGGGTGTCGGGAAATACATGGGTATTGCGATGTTTGGCAAACAAGGAGCATGAAAAGATGAACTTACTATCAGACGCCTTTGGTATTCACGAGAAAGCCTTGTCGGTGCGCAGTCAGCGCATGGAAGTCTTGGCTCGAAATATTGCCAACGCTGACACACCGAACTACAAAGCCCAAGACGTTGATTTCAAAGCCATGCTTCAAGATGTGAAGACCGAGTATTTGAACGCGACGAATGAAAAGCATTACGCGGGCATTCAAGACATGCCAGACGATGGCATGCGATACAGAATTCCATACAACAGCTCTTTTGATGGCAACACGGTTGAGATCAGTTTAGAGCAAGCGCAGTTTGGTAAAGCCGCAGGTGACTACCAAGCAACTTTACAGTTTTTAGAAAACCGCATTGGCGGGATTCGCAAAGCATTGAAGGGGGAGTGATCGATCATGAGAACCATTGACAGTGTATTTGGAATTGCAGGAACGGCCCTCAATTCACAATTGGTCCGATTGAACACCACGGCTTCCAATTTGGCCAATGCCACCACGGTTGCCGCCTCTGAAAAGGATGCCTTTAGAGCCAAGCGCCCTGTTTTTAAAGCCTTGATGCAAGACGAGATGACCAATTCGGCCTTCCCAACTTTGGGTGGCGTGAAAGTCGATCACATTGCAGATGACCCCACGCCCATCAGAAGCTTGTACGAGCCCAACAACCCAGCCGCAGACAAAGACGGCATGGTGTATTTGTCCAATGTCAATGAAATGCAAGAGATGGTCGAGATGATGGCTGCATCACGCTCTTACCAAAACAACGTCGAAGTGGTCAACACGGCCAAACAACTCATGTCTAGAACCTTAGACCTCACCAAATCCTAAAGAGAGATAAACCATGTCTACCGTCTCAACCGCAACACAAACTTCAGCGCCTTTACCCAATGGCATTCTTCGCTATGAAGATCACGTGGCCGCTGAAAAGAGCAAGCCTCAAGGTGGAAGCGCCATGGGGCAGGGTGCTTTTTTAACGCTCTTTACCACGCAGTTAAAAAACCAAGATCCCACCGATCCCGTCAAAAATGAAGCTTTCGTTGCGCAATTGGCGCAGTTCTCACAATTGGAAGCCACCACAGCGATGCGAACGAGTTTGGACACGATGGTGCAAAACCAGACGAGTGACCGAATGCTCACGGGTGCGTCCATGGTAGGCAGAAAAGTGGGCGTTCCCAATGGACCTGCGGTGCTTGCGCTTGCTCAACCGGTGAATGCCGTGACCAATTTACCTACAGGCGCTGACAGTGTGACGCTTTCTGTGACCAATAGCACAGGCAAAGTGGTTCGCACTCAGACTTATGACAAACAGTTGCCAGGGGATATGAAACTCACTTGGGACGGCACAGACGACCAAGGCGCTCAAGCGCCAGACGGTACCTACACCTTTGCAATCAATGCGATTGTGGCGGGT
>CAIMNS010000141.1 GCA_903842945.1 uncultured Burkholderiales bacterium | reverse complement strand
TGATGGATAAATGGATATCGTGTAATATTTGAAGCTTGCCATAAGAGGCGTTCAGATGATCGATTTTCAGCATGATAGATCTTTATCTTTCATGAGACCGGGATTGTTTTTTGACCACCAAAATAAAGCGCTTCTAGCGTTTTACTGGCCAACAGATCATCCACACTTCCGCGCTCAAGTAGTTTCCCATTGAACATAAAAACCGCTGAATTACACAAATCCTTGACAAAGGAGATGTTGTGCTCGACGACACAAATGGCACGTCCTCGATTAGCCTCTTGCCTGACAATGTCCTTGATGGTTTCATAGGACTGGCCTTCCACCCCTGCCATGGGCTCGTCTAACAGCAAGCAAGGACCGTCGTTCATCAAAGCCCGAGCCAAACCAATGAGCTTTTGCTGTCCAAAAGTCAAATCAGCGATGGGTGAATTGCTCAAACTTGCAAGACCCATTCGAACCAAAATCTCCATGGCGTCATTCTCTTTTTCAGCTTGCAGGCTCTTGACTTTACCGGACTGAAAAAACAAAGCCCGCAAATTTTCAGCCTCGTAATAACGACTTGCCACCACCAAATTATTCAAAACAGTCATCGAAGGAAAAAGCCTCATGTGTTGCCAAGTGCGACTGATTCCACTTTGTGCCCTCTTCACCATAGACAGGCCATGCAAAGATTGCCCCATGAGTGTGATCTCACCGGAATCAATTGGATAGATACCTGAGATCAAATTAAAAAGAGAGGATTTTCCTGCTCCATTGGGACCAATGAGACCCAAAATCTCACCTGCATGAATTTCCAAATCAATGGCATCTGCCACCACAATACCACCAAAGCGTTTGCACACTTTTTCTATTTTTAAAATAGGTATCATTTCGATGGTCTTGAAGAGTTTCGATCAAAGGCAGCCATCAATCCTTGAGGGCGAACAAAAAGGAAAATGATCACTAACAATGAATACAAAAGTCCCTGCAAAGGTGCCATCACACTTGGAGGAAAATTCAAAAATCCGATGGCTTGAGGCATGAAAAGCAATAAAACAGCCCCAACCACTGGCCCCCATTGAGAGCCCATACCTCCCACAACGACCATGGTCAAAATCATAGAAGACTGCAGAATTTCAAATTGATCTGGATTTACATATTGATAGTAATAGGCATAAAGTCCCCCTGCAAGCCCAGCACACGCACAGCCAATTCCAAAAATGACAAGTTTGACCTTCATGGCATTGCGCCCCAAAGATGTATAGACCAATTCATCATCCCTCATTGCTGAAATCAGCAAACCGTAAGGTCCGCGAATGAGCCAACGAATAAATACAAACACCAAGGCGGCCAATGCAATTGAAATTGCTGCAAAGACGGTGCTTCGATCCCCAAAGTCCACCACGTTGGGAATATTACCCAGACCTGAAGCACCACCCGTGAAACCCAAATGTTTGATCACCTCTAAAAGTCCGAGCTGAAAGCCAATGCTGGTGATGAGCAAATAATCCCCAGATATTCGAAGGGAGGGAAGCGACAACATCAAAGAAAACACCAGCGCAAGACCCGCACCCAAGGCAACCGCAAGGGGCGGCCAAATAGACATATTCACACTGAGTACACCACAGGTGTATGCACCAAGGGCAAAGAAAATGGGATGCGCGATGCTGATCAGACCACCATACCCAATGATCAAATTGAAACTTGAACTCAAAATGACGTAGATCCCCATGAGAACAAGGACAGAGATCACATACTCCATTTAGGTTTTACCTCCACCTAAAAAGGATTTCATGGTCTGCCAAGAAAATCCTTGAGGAAAAAACAAGATGGTTAAAAATAAAAAAGCGTAAATCAAAAGGCTTTGCCATTCAGAGGGAATGACAAAGACGCTCAAGGACTGAAGCAAAGACAATAATATGGCCGCCACCGCCGCTCCAAACACCTGCCCCATGCCACCTAACAAGGTCGCGATGACCGCCAACAACATCATCTGAAGTGGTGTATTGGGCAGCATGGCCACTTTAAGACCGAATAAATACATACCGACTGTCATCAATAAACAGGCCAACACAATGGTGTAGAGATAGACACGGTTGACATCAATGCCATACAGACGAGCCAAGGCAGGATGGTCAGCAACGGCCGACATGAATTGGCCTAGATGGGTTTTGTGCATGATGACAAAGAGCGTGAGCACCGTCAATGTGGTGAGCCCCAAGGCCTGCAAATCCCAATGGCTGATCACAATCCCACCCACCATGATCACGGGAGACATGATGTTTTTTGTGATGCTCAGGGGCTCCGTGCCAAAACACATCGCAAAGAAATAGCCCATGAATTGTGAAACCACAAGCGTCAATATGAAAAAAGTCAGGCTCGTGGAATTTCGAGCCCTTAGGGTTTCGATTCCGTAACGGAAAAAACCAATGGCCGATACACTGGTGATGAAAAAAGATGCCAGCACCCCTATCCACATGGGCCAATCAAAGATATTAAGGCACACATAAAGCGAATAAAAAACAATGCACATGAAGCCGGCTTGGGCAAAATTCCATATTTTCACGACCTTCAAAATCAATGAAAACGACATCGCAAAAAGGACCGCATAAGAAGAGATGGCCAAGCCTGTCCATAAGATTTGCAATAGGATGGAAAAGGTCACTTTAAGCCACCCTATGAAACGGACTTTCCAATTGAATTAAAAAGTAATTCAAAAGTATTTATTTGATGGTTGCCAATGGCACAAATGCACCTTTTTCGACCGTTAAAAGATAGACCGGTTTTTTAACCCTGTGGTCTGCTCCTACCTCAAGCATACCAGTCATTGGCAAATCAAAGTCTTTGATCGTGATCAAGGCTTTTCTCAAATTCTCTCCAGTGGCGGGTAATTTGTTCTTCGCAAGCCATTTGAATAATTCAGCCACGATGTAAGGACTATCGTAGAGGTATTGCGTATAGGGCAATCCATTGGGCGTGCGCTTTTCAGTGGTTTGCCAACGCTTGATGAAAGCTGCCACATTGGGATTGTCATTCACACCCGGTGCCAAGGAGGTCACAATTAAACCCTCAGCTGCAGCACCCAACTGCTCAATCACTTTGGGGTTGTAACCTGCTGAGTAACTAGAAACTCTCTGGGTGATCCCCAGTTGCCGCATTTGGGCAATGACTTGTGGCAAATCGGTGATCAGACCCTGAATATGAATAATTTCTGGGTTTGCAGCTTTAACTTTTAAAAGTGCACCCGTAAAGTCCGTGGCTTTTGCATCATAAGCTTCATAAGCCACGATCTTGCCGCCAGATTTTTCAAACATCGACTTGTAGATATTCGCCCCCTCAACACCAGAGTCATTGTTGATGTACATGACGGCTGCACTTTGCTTGCCCAAGGTCTTGTGACTGTATTGAGCCAAGGCAGACACATCAACATCGGCCAAGGGGAAGGTGGTGTAGACATAGTCGCCAAGCGTGGCAATTTCAGGTGAATTCGCCCCCACACTCAGCTCTAAAACCTTCTCTCGGTTCGCAATGGGTGCAACCGCTTTCACCACAGCGCTCCATGACGTGAGGAAAATAGGCAATTTATCTACGCTCACAAAACGCTTGGCTGCATTGATACCAAGCTGGGGATCGGCCGCAGTATCGATCAAAATCATTTCTAACTGTTTACCGTTGACACCCCCTTTGGCATTGATATCAGCAACGGCCCATTGAGCGGCTTTTACCTGATCGGCACCAAAGAGAGCTTGAGTGCCAGACAAAGGCATGGACAAGCCAAATTTAATGGTGTCATTAGCTTGGGCCAAGGCCACGGAAGCAGAAAAGGCACTCAAACAGAAAACCGCAGTAGCCAAGGCGAGGAAGGGGCGTCGTTTTTGATGCATCGCAATAACTCCTTAAAGGAAAAAAGACAAAGAACATACCATGAACAATAGTTACAAGAGTCTAGCCTATTTAGGCCTTCGAACCAATCGGTTGAAGTACTGAGATCAGCTCCTTGGTACTCGATACATCGGCGTACTTCTCTGACATATCAAATAAATTTACTGCGTGAGAGGTCGAGCTGCGATCGTAAACTGCATCATGTGGAACGGCCACTTTGAAATTCAAGGAAAAAGCATCAACAACGCTCGATCGAACACAACCGCTGGTACTGCAACCCGTCACCACCAGTGTGTCGGCTTGTAAATCAATCAAATGACTGGCCAATGCAGTTGCAAAAAAAGCACTAGGGTGTTTTTTGGGTAGCAAAATATCCCCATCTTGAGGTTTGATTTGTTCAACAAACTCGTAACCAATGGCCGCTATATTCATGATTCCTGGGATCTTTTCAGCCAATCGCCCACCTTCATTTCTAACCTTTGGGGCAACGTGAGGGTAAAGAACTGGCCAGCCTTTTTGACGAAACAGTGCCAAGAGTTCTTGAATATGCCCCAAAGCATCCCAAGCCACTTCTCCGCAACTTGTGGGAAACTCTTTGATCGCTTCGAAAAATGGCATTGGTCTGGTTCCTACCGTTCGGTATTGAACATCGATGATCAATAGCGCAGGTCGTTGTCCTACACCAGAGGGCTTGCCAAATCCTGCAGCGCGATATGCTTGTTGTTCACCTTCACTGATGACGTTGTCCCAAGGTTTCAAAATATTCTCCTAAAAATGTTCGTTTTATTCAGGGACTCTAAACAGATATTGCCCCCCCCCAGCTTGACCAGTGATTTTGCCTTCGTGCATGATGGTTTGCCCACGCAAAATGGTACGTACTGGCCAACCTTTGAAACGCTGACCTTCGTACAAGCTGTAATCTGAATAAGAACCAAGCTCAGCAGGAATGACTTCACGCTCCAAGTTCAGGTCCACGAGAGTGAAATCGGCATCCTTACCAATGTCAAGTGATCCCTTTGTATTCTGTATATTGAAAATCTCAGCCGGTGACTGGGTCAGCAGTTGTGCAATACGTTGCAAAGAGAGGCGACCCTTGTGGTACCCCTCGGACAAGAGAACCGGTAAAATCGTTGCCGTACCAGGAAAGCCTTGCGAGGCGAGCCAAAATGGCTTTTCCTTGGTGGCCTTTTTACGTGGAACATGGTCTGAGGCAACGACATGAATTGAACCATCTTGCAGCCCCTCCCACATTGCGCACACATCATCGGCACTTCGAAAAGGAGGGTTTGCTTTGCCTAAAGAGCCCAAATTGGATTCAAATGTATGAGTTAGGTAATGGGGACAAGTCTCAACATAAATATGCTCATAACGCGATTTCCACTTCCTCACCTCATCCAAAGCCAGTCGAGTACTGATGTGAGGAATGTAGATTTGCGCGCCTAAATATTCTGCAAAATACATGGCTCGAACGCAGCTTTCGGCCTCAGTAAAGGGTGGTTTTGCACTCGCCCAGTCTTTGAGGCTAGGAGACTCCAAAGATTGCAACTTGGTTCGCAAGCGGTTGACGATTTCAATGTTTTCAGTATGACAAACAATCGTGACACCCTTAAGTTTTGCTGCATTTTCTAGTAAATCATAGAAAAAACCATCATCGGTGCCATCTAGTCCCAAGTAGCGGCCCTCTTCACCTTTGAAATTCATGAAGTATTTAAAGGAGCTGACGCCATATTTCTTCACATACTCAGGCATTTGAGCGATGTGCAATTCATTGGCCGCACTAAAATGAAAACCATAATCAACATAGCAACGGCTCTGGGCAAAGCCTTGTTCACGGGTGTAAACATCTGTGTAGTCTTCGTTATTCAAAAAATAACCTAAAACCGTTGTAAACCCTCCTTGAGCCGCGTAAATGGTCTCTGACTCATACTCAGTAATTTTTTCAGCAAAACCGAAATGCAAATGTGCATCAATCAACCCTGGAAAGGCAATCAAACCATGGGCTGGAAGCTCTGGAATACTTGGATCAACCACGGTACCAGGAATTAATCGACCAGCGATCTTTCCTTGGATCACCAAAACATCTTGATCAATCGGCTGGGTGAATGCATCGACCACTTTGGCGCCACGCAAAATGAAACTAGCTTGGTTTGATTTCATGGTGCTGTCTTTCATAAATCCAACAATTGATAAAGCTCAACGAGGTTCTTCGGCTTGGCATACGTCTCCTTGATGGTCAGGGCAATTAGACTAGCATCTAAAAAGTCACAGTCTAATCCAATTCCAATGCATACAAGTCGCCCTCTGGTATCCGAATCCGGCCAAATGGCAATTGGCGTAGGAGAATGGAAATGATTGCCTACACCGTGAATCATCAAGTGCGAGGCGGGCTCCAGCATAGAAACCATCCCTTTACACCTGAGCAGTCTTGCTCCATATTCGTTTTTGATGATCTCCCACCAAGCAGAAAGTCCCGGCCAAGTGGGTTGATGGTCAATAAAACGAGCCCATGAGTTGGTGTTTGAGGTGTGTTTCGCAAGTGGTAAATAGTGAGCATTGGCACCCAATTGAAGCCCATAGCTAGATAAATTGGGGGTTGGTCGCAAAGCTTTAAGAAAATTAAAGCTTGCATTTTGGGTCTCATTAAAAATACTAAACACTAAATTTTCATCATGCGCATCAACCAACCTTGCAAAAGGGTTAAGGGCCCTAAGACGTGAATCGAGCAATTCGAATTGCTCGGTACTCACAAGGTCACTTTTGGTAATCAACAAAAAATCTGCTGACATAACCTGGCGAACTGACTCAGGATAGAGATCAAGTTGATCGCAGGCATTCAAGGCGTCGATCGTTGCTACAACAGCACCCAATTGAAAATAAGGTTTCAAAACGGGATCCCCTATTAACGCATGAAGCGTGGGAAGCGGGTCTGCCAGGCCTGAGGACTCAATGACCACCTTCATCAGCGAGTCTAAACCCCTTTGTGTTGAATAGTGCTGGATCTCCATCAAGGTCTCGCGCAATGAATGTGTAATGGTGCAACACAAGCAACCCGAGTCAAGTAAATAGACATTGTCTGAGAGTTGGCTATACACCCATTGATCCAACCCTACTTCACCGAATTCATTGACAACAACTGCAAAACGCTGAGGATTTCCTAATCTCAACATCTTGTTGAGTAATGTGGTCTTCCCACTCCCCAAAAAACCAGTTAAAAAATCACAAAAAATCATCGAACTTAGAATTGATTTTATTGAAATTTTTACTGCCTGAATAAACCTAATTTTTGAAGAACTGGCAGATCATTTACTTCAAAAATACGGGATTTTTCGTTTGAATTAAAACAAGCTTCATGCCAAGAAGGCAAGGCCAACACGTCTCCAAATTTCCAGCTAACCTCTAGGCCTCCCAAATTTACAGTACCACTGCCATGCGCGATACAAAAAATTCGACTTACTGTTGTTCTAGGAATATTCAAAGTACCATTCAATGGCAGATGATGGTAGCTCAAGCATTGTGTAACAATTTGAGATTGCGAATCTAGAATTTGCGTACAAGAGTTAGAATTTCCAACAGCAGAATCATTCGATAACAAAGTAGATGAATGAATTAACAATTCTTCTTTGAACCAATATTCATGTTGATCAGGTGAACTAGTGACAGTCTGAATCGCTTCAATGGAGGGCTCAAAAAACATGGGCTCTAAAAGATGTATCAGCGGAACGTCCAGTATATCGATCCAGTAGGCACAAGCATCACTTTCGTTGTAGTGAGAATGCATTGAGCCACCAGGGGTGAGTAAAATATCCCCTGAAAGCATTGGCAGCTTGACCCCATCAACGACACTAAATGCACCTGGCTTTGCTTCTAAAACAAAACGCAACGCATTGGGTGAGTGCTTATGGGGTTTGGCATACTCTCCAGGCTTGATCATTTGATAAGCTGCAACCAAGGTTCTTACGGTATCGTAATCGTTGTCTTCAACCGGGTTGAACAAAAGTAAATTCCTCCTCTCCGCAAGCTCGGTGTCCATCCAGTTCCCAGCTTGGTCAAGTGCAAGCTTACCCAATTGATAACTCCAATGCATGGGCCTGAACTCTGTACGAGGTGATTTCCACAAAGAATCTCTTTTTTTATGCCATCCTGCCGTAAAAAACTGATGATGGATGAGAGGATACAATTCATCTAAGCTTGTTGCTTTAGAGAACGAATCCAACGCAATGGGTAATGTGAATTTCATATTTAGGGTCTTCAACAATTCAATAATAAAATGAGCTCAAATACTTGAAGGAACAAAATCAACCAATCGGCGGATTTTACAACTATCATACATCCACCCAGCCAAGTAAATTTCCTATAAAAAGGAAATAATAATTTAACCTACAGTATTACTAGATCCCATCATCTAAATGTTCAAATTTGAGATGATCAAAAAGGAATTTAGATTGATCTTGAACATGTCGGGTTTTAAAATCAAAGTATCAAAAACATTAACGCCAATCAAACAAACCTTATGAAAATTCAAAAAAATATTGATCGTTTATTTAAAAAACTTCTTTATGGAATGATTTTCTGTATGTCTATTGCAAATGTAAATGCAGCATATCCAGATCGTCCCATTCGATTGATCATCCCCTACGCTGCGGGAGGTCCGACCGACATTTTGGGAAGAATAATCGGTGAAAAGATGGGAGAGATCTTGAAACAAAGCATGGTGATTGACAATCGACAAGGCGCAGGAGCAAATGTTGGCATCATGGCAGTCGCCAAATCACCAGCGGACGGGTATACGCTCTTGTTTGGAGATATCAACCTCGTGATCAATCCATTTCTATACAGAAACTTAAGCTTTGATGTCCAAAGAGACTTTTCAAGCATTGGCTTGGTAGCCTCTGCACCATTGGTTTTAATAGCAAGTCAAAACTCTACCTATAAAAATATCAATGATTTAGTTTCCTATGCAAAATCAAAACCGGGTTCACTTAATTATGGATCCGCTGGCGCAGGAAACACCACACATTTAGCCATGGAACTTCTGAAATCCAAACACGGACTGGATATGACACATGTACCCTACAAGGGCGCAACACCAGCTATCAATGATTTAATCGCTGGACATATTGATTGTATGGTCGTGGGTTTAAGCGCAGCAAAAGCGTTGATTGAAGGAGGTAAGCTTCGAGCCTTGGCCATCACAGGGGATAAACGAGCCTTGAATCTACCCTCTGTTCTTACTTTTGATCAAGCTGGATTTCCTCTGCCTGAGATGAAAATCGGATCCTGGTGGGGGATCGTGACCCCAAAAGGCACTCCAACTGAGGTGATTCAAGAGCTCAACAGCGCTTTGAACACAAGTATCAATTCGCCTGAAATCAAATCAAAGTTGAGGGAATTCAATATTGAGCCGCTGGGCGGTACGAGCGCAGAGCTAGATCGATGGATGGGCAATGAAATCGAGACTTGGTCCAAGGTCATTAAAAAAGCCAATATTCAAATCGAACCTTGAGAAATTTTTAAAATTCACAACATGGATATCACAAGATAGAAATGTAAGATATTTCAATCAAAGGGCTTTGGCGGGCTTTTCAAGTAAACCACAACGCCACAAGGAATTGATCATAGAAGTATTTAGCAAAAAATCAATTGATTCTTTTTCATTGGCCTCAAGTGCACGCCATCTGTTAAACAAAGTCTCGCGGGCTTGATCATCAGACTCTTTCAAAGCATTGTAATTATTTTGAGTTTGATGATGTATCGCATTGATTGCTTCATACCGTCTTTGTTTCTCATAGTCATCAAAATGTTCACGATCAGCAAAAAAATAGTCCTGGAAAATATGGGACAAACTCACTGCATCGTGTAAACCACCATTGAGTCCCATACCGCCCTTGGGATTGTTCAGGTGTGCAGCATCTCCAGCAAGAAAGACTCGGCCGACGCGGTAACGATCAACCACGCGTTGATGAACGTGATAAACACCCTTGACCTCTATTTGAGAACTGCTTAAATTAGGAATCAGAGATGCAAGACGGGAATCGATATAAGCATTGCTTAAAGCAACCTTGTCTTCCAAATCATTAGGAAGAGGCAAACTCATGCGCCACAAATCTGGAATTTTAAGCATATGCGCATAATTCACAGGATCTGAAAAATAGTTAACAAAGGATAAATCTTCGAAAGAATTACGCATATCAAATGGCGTACCGAGGACTAAAATTTTCTCTTCGTATGTAAAACCACTGAATTCAAGACCCAAAGACTTACGGGTTGTACTTTTCCCGCCATCTGTTCCAACGACCCAAGGGGCCTTTACAATTTTTTTAACGCCTGAATGTATAAATTCAAGCTCAACCTCATCGCTATGGTTCTGCAGATCGGTTAGCCCATGATCCATGAAAATATGAACATGAGGCATATGCATTAATTCGTGGTACAAAAAGTCACTCAACTTAAATTGTTCACATTGCAACCGGAACGGGTGACTTGTATATGCAGAAATAAGTGCATGGTCAAATTGGGCAATTCGGCCTTCTTTCCAACCTCGATATTGAAAATCCGGACAAACAATTCCTCTCTCAATCAGGCCTTTAGTAATTCCTGAATCTGCCAACAAATCCAAAGTACCAGCGTGAAATGTTGAAGCTCGATAATCTTTTTGAAGTTGCGTGTTTTTTTCAAAAATTTTAATGCTAACTCCACGCTGAGCCAGGAGATAAGCCAAGGTCAGTCCAACCGGACCGGCTCCGATAATTACAACTTCTTCTTTATGTGACATATAGATAGGATGATCAATTCATAGAAAAAATTAATTCAAAGAAATTTTATTTTTATCAATGATGCGACTGACATTTTGAATTTCTTTAATGACGATGTTTTGCAAGTCCTCTGGTGAGCTTGTAGTGACATCTAGACCTTGCTTTTCTAAAGCTTCCTTGACTTGAGAGGAAAGTAAAATACTTTTTAGATCATTGTTCAAACTCTTTACCATTGAAACTGGCAGAGACTTTGGCCCCCAAAAACCGTACCAAATATCTGCTTCTGCACCATCGATTCCAAATTCACTAAAAGTTGGAATGGTTTGACCCTTTGGATTTCGTTTAGAACTGGCCAATGCCAGTGCAATCAATCGACCAGAATTCACATGAGGCATAACGACGTGAACGGGAACAAGGCTAACACTCACTTGTCCGCCTAAGAGATCATTCAAAGCTCCTGCTGAGCCTTTATAAGGAACATGCAAGATGTCAATTTTTGAAATATCTTTCAGCAATTCCATTGAAATATGCTGACTGGTTCCAAGACCTGCAGAAGCATAGGTCAAAACACCAGGTTGAGCCTTTGCGCGTTGAATGAATTCTCTAAAATCTAAAAAGCCACTTTTAGGATGGGTCACCAAAACCGAGGTGCCATAGGCGGCTAATGTAATGGGCGTGAAATCATTGACGGGGTCATAGGTCACATTTTTGTAGAGCATTGGTGCAATAGAGAATGTTTTAGCATTCACCATCAGCGTCAATCCGTCTGGCAAACTCTTGGCCACCATCATGGCGCCTATATTGCCACTAGCCCCCTGATAATTCTCAACAATCACGGACTGCTTTCTTATTCTAGTCAACTCGGGAGCGACAGATCGCGCAATAAGATCTATTCCTGTTCCTGGCGAGTAAGGAACAATAATTTTGATCGTGCCAGTTACAAGAGAAGGAGATGGTGAACTTTCAATGGGTTTGAGCAGTGGAAGACTCTTGGCCGTTGAGCTTTTGGAACCAAGAGTATCCTCAGCATTACAAGACGGATAAAAGACAGTAACTAAAATCAGTACCGATAAATATTGGAGGCAAAAAAACCTTAACAAAATAAATATCCCCTTGATCTTTTCAATGATTTAAAAAAGAGTAATTCTAAAAGAATTACAGATAGCGTCAATCAGTAAAAACCTAGTTTGGACCAGATGAAGACCAAGATACAGGAGGGTTAACACCATAGCCAAAAGATTGGTTTTCAGCCAATATTTACAATCTTTTTTTAATTAAGAAATTCACAAAAAATGAAACGTTTAGAAAGTAAAGTTGCAATCGTTACAGGTGCTGGTCACGGTATTGGAAAATTTTATGCAGAGAGATTGGCCTCGGAGGGTGCTCGTGTGGTCATCGCTGAGCTGGACTCAGGAGCCACGGAGAAAACAGTTCTAGAATTAAACTCCAAAGGATACAAAGCAATCGGCATTCAAACAGATGTGACATCTGAAGCAAGTGTTGCCAACATGGTTTCGGAAACCGTCAAACACTTTGAGAAAATTGATATTCTCGTCAACAATGCTGCAATTTTTGCAACGATTCCCATGTCAAGAGCTCCATATGATGAAATCAGTATCGATGAATGGGACTTGATGATGTCTGTCAACGTCAAAGGCACCTGGTTGGTCTCCAAGGCAGTCATCGCAGAAATGAAAAAGCTTCGCTACGGTAAAATCATCAACATCAGCTCAAGTACTGCGGTGAAAGGCTCCCCAAGTCGAATTCACTATGTCACGTCTAAAGCGGGAATCATTGGTTTTACCAAAACTTTGGCCAATGAAGTTGGTGATTACAACATTTGTGTCAATTGTGTTGCTCCTGGTAGTACTTTATCTGAAGAAAACCCAAACGAATCCATTTTAAAAATGAGATCCGATGCAGCAAATGTACGCGCTTTAAAAAGAGTGCAAACGCCAGATGACCTAACAGGCGCCATTTTATTTTTCGCCTCTCATGACAGTGACTTTATTACAGGTCAGACACTGGTAGTGGACGGTGGAAACTGCATGCACTGAGGAGAGAAAAATGACAATGAAATCAATTGCTTTACTTATTGGTCTATATTTTTGTGCACTGTCACTCTACGCACAAAATAGCGAAGGTAAATTGATAACGCTAATTGTTCCAACAACTTCAGGAACTGGTAGCGATATTGCCGCAAGATTGATGGCCCCAAGATTATCAAAGAGAACTGGCTCTCCTGTGGTAGTCGAAAACAAAACTGGAGCCAGTGGAATTATTGCTATCAGTTTTGTCGCCAATGCTCAATCCGACGGCAATACGATTCTTATTGCTCCCAACACGATGGCAATGTTAAAGGCTTTAAATAAGAATTTACCCTTTGACCCTATCAATGATTTCGCTACAGTAGCCAGGTTGGGCAAAATGTTGGTAGCTATCGCTGTAAATCCTGAGGTTCCTGTTACATCAATTGCTCAATTGATTGAATACTCCAAGTCTCATCCCAACGAGCTGAATTACGGGACACCTGGTAGCGGTACACCACACCACTTACGTACCGAGATGTTCAAACAAATGACTGGAGCCAACTTGGTTCATGTCCCCTACAAAGGTTCTGCTGGTGCCGTTACAGATTTGGTCGGAGGTCAAGTTCAAATGGGATTTTTTCCACTGCACTCTTTGTTACAGATGGTGAATTCAGGGAAGCTTCGCATGTTGGCAACAAGTGGTGACTCAAGATCAATTTGGACACCCAATATTCCCACATTCAAAGAATCTGGTATCAAAGATCTGAACGATTATGATTGGTTAGGTGCTTACCTGCCAAAAAACACCAACGCTGAAGTGGTCAAGCGGCTCAGTCGCGAAATTATTGCCATTTTTAGCTCCACAGAAATGCAAGATGAACTATCCAAGAAAGGGATCATTGCAAACCCTGGTTCATCGGACGACTTATTACAATTGATGAAGAGAGAATCTTCCGAATGGAAAAAGATTGTTGATACGGGAAATATTGCAAGTGACTAAAATCATTTCCTGAATCAATTGCGTGAACAATTTTGATCAAAACACTCAATCAAAGATGAAAATAGATTTACTTAACAAAAGTGTTGGAGCAAAAATCAGTGGGATAGATTTGAGGAATCCATTGAATCAAGATGAAATCGATTTCATCAAAAATATTTGGTATGCCCACGGTGTGGTGTGCTTTTCTAATCAAACCATTGATGAGATTCAGCAAATTAAATTTGGCGAATACTTCGGGGAATTGGCACACACTCAAGGCGAATACGCCATCAGTAAAAGTCACCCCGCTATTATGTACATCACCAACGAGAAAGAAAATGGAAAATATGTTGGCGCATTACCTGATGGGGAAATGTACTTTCACACCGACATGTGTTATGTAGAAAAGCCCTCAATGGCTACTTTTTTATACGCAATCAATATCCCAAAAATTGGTGGAAATACCATTTTTGCAAACATGTACATGGCTTACGACAGCTTAGATGATGGAATTAAATCTAGAATCAAAGACCTGAAAGCCATTAATTCATATGAGCCAGGCTCGGCAGCACCTACCATTATTTCGCGCAAGAACACCCATCGCTCAAAGGAGACCAAATCGTTTGCCCAACCGATGATTTGCACTCACCCCGTCACGAAGAAAAAAGCCTTGTATGTCAACCGATTGATGACTGAATCTATCGTTGGACTCTCCAGCCAGGAAAGTGATGACTTATTGAATCTGTTGTTCAATCATCAAGAAAATAAAAAATTTATGTACGAGCATATTTGGAGCATCGGTGACTTATTGATTTGGGATAATCGCTGTGTTTTACATGCCAGGTCCAATTTTGATGCATCAGAACTTAGAAAGTTACGGCGAATAACGGTCAAGGGTGATGTTATTCAGTAGTGTGAATCCTCCTCTTCATATCGATTCCTGCTCCTCTAGATGGATGAGACAAGATCTCTCAAGTCCAAAACCCATCTGATACGATAGCTATAAAAGCTCTATTGCAACAATTACTTTCATCTACTGTTCGTCAAAAGTGACAGTCAAAGAGGGTCTATAGCACAAAAGTGTACTTAATTGAGCAAAAACTAGTGCACAATACTTTCTATGAAAACACCCCCTCGATTAGAACCCTTGCTCGAAGAAGGCTTCATTGATACCGTTGTTAGACAATTGATGAGTGGCAAAGAGGCCATGGTTTACGTTGTCCGCCTAGGTGACGAGACTTTTTGCGCAAAAATCTACAAAGAGTCAAACCAGCGCAGCTTTCGTCAAGCCGTTGACTATACAGAGAATCGGCAAGTTAAAAACTCTCGACAGGCGCGGGCCATGGCCAAGGGTACCAAATTTGGACGACAAGCCCAAGAGGCTGCATGGCAAAGTGCGGAAGTAGACGCCTTGTATCGATTGGCTGCTGCGGGAGTGCGCGTTCCAAAACCCCATAATTTTTGTGAAGGCGTGCTTTTGATGGAATTGGTGACCGATGCGAACGGGGATGCTGCACCAAGACTGAACGATATTCAGATGTCACCCCCAGAAGCCAAGAAACACCACGCCTCTTTAATCAAAGAGGTTGTCAGGATGCTTTGTGCTGGTGTAGTCCACGGCGACTTGTCTGAATTCAACATCTTAATGGCAGCTGACGGACCTGTGATCATTGACTTACCTCAGGCTGTGGATGCAGCTGGCAACAACCACGCCCAACGCATGCTACTTCGAGACGTTAACAATTTGCGACAATACTTTGGACAATTTGACCACTCATTACTTTCATCCAATTACGGCCTTGAAATTTGGGATTTGTATGCTAGAGGCATATTGACAGAGACGACGGAACTCACAGGCAATTTTGTAACAAAGCACAAACCTGTTGATTTGCGCGGTGTGATGCGTGAGATCGATGAAACCGTAAAAGAAAATCAAATGAAGCGAGATCGAGTGGTGAATTTACGTCGACAACTCTAGATTCAATTGTTGTTAGAAACGTAGCGCGGTAAAAAATCTTCCACAAAGCTTGGCTAAAACTCCACTTAGATTTTGAGCAGCTAGGACACCAGTTTGACCAACCTAGGTCAACCCATCCGAAGAAGAGTATGGAACAACATCAAGGAAATAAGCCAGGGGATCAGTAAGACTTTTCCCAAATTTTAGTCCTCACATCAGGCAAAACACTGACCCGTGTCGGATTGGTATTGGCTTAAGATCTTTTCCACTTAGGAGATCTATGATGCAGCAAAGAGTCTTACACCTCTGAATTGTCTTGTAGTTTGAAATTTAAACTCCACCTTGTATTTTCATTACCAATGATGGGTTTTCTATGAGTCAAAAGTACGAATACGATTTGATTGTTGTGGGATGTGGCGTGGCCGGACTCTCAGCCGCGGTCAGCGCGGCTGAGCTTGGCTTACATGTACTTGCCCTTGAACGAGCAACCTTTGAAGAGCGCGGTGGGCAAAGTCGATACACCGAAGCCTATTTGCGCATGAAGAGTCACTCTGAGGTGAGCGACGACTTTGAAACCCACTTGGCTGAAAATGGCAGCGCTGCCATTGATCCAGACTTGGTGGAAAGAAGTGCCGATGTGCACGAGACTGGATTGATCCGAAGCTTGAGCATGCTAGACCCCAACTTCATCAACACTTTTGCTCAAAATGCTGGACCTACTGTGAAATGGTTCGAAAGCATTGGCGCTAAGTTTGATTTTTTACCCACACAGTTCTTGACCAAATCTCAACCCAGGCTCTTGCCTATCGGGGGCGGTCAAGGCTTGATTGACGTTTTATTTGCCCGAGCTGAGAAGTTGGGTGTTGAAATTCTTTATGAGACCACTGCAAGGGAATTGATTGAGAATGAAAGCGGCCAAATCACGGGCCTAAAGGCGAGAAAAGTCAACGCGGCACCCTTGCTCCTCAAGGGCCCCGTTGTTTTGGCCAGCGGGGGCTTTCAAGGCAATGCCGAAATGATGACCCGCTACATTGGCTCGCGCTCGATCTATTTGCGCCCCATCTGCAAAGGTGGTTATTACAACCGTGGAGAAGGCATCGACATGGCGCTTAAATTGGGGGCGGCTACTTGTGGCGACTTTGGCTCCTACCATGCCGAGCCCATTGATCCCAGATCGGGGATGTCAGAGCCATCCATCTTTATCTTTCCCTATGGCGTTTTGGTCAACCAAGAAGGCCAACGCTTTACAGATGAGGCGATCGGTACCGTGGACGCCTATTACGAATCCATCACTCGGAAAATTCACCTGCAAACCAATGGCTCGGCATGGGTCATCTTGGATGCCCGACATCAACGCATTCCCAACTACCGACTTGGTATTCGTAGTGACCAAGCCCCAATTGTGGCCAACACTTTGATGGATCTGGCCAAAAGCATTCATGTACCAGTTGATACTTTGATCACAACGATTGAGAATTACAACCAAGCCTGTTCAGGGGAAGATTGGAAACCCTTGGAATTGGATGGCCTAAAAACCAAACACTTGACACCACCTAAATCGAATTGGGCATGCCCAATCAATGAGGCCCCATTTCATGCCTATCCCATTGTGTCGGCCAATGTATTCACGTTTGGCGGACTCAAGGTAGATGAAAACGCAAGGGTACTTCACTCAGATGGGTATCCGATTGAAAATCTCTACGCGGCTGGAGAAATCATTGGCTCCTACTGGGGCACCTATACAGGAGCAACCTCAGTTTTAAAGGGAATGGTGTTTGGTCGAAAAGCCGGGCTTCACGCATCAAATCACAAGAGCGTCGCATAGACCAGCCGCTTTTGTGAAACCTTGGCTGGATTCACAAAAGGCGTTGAACTTACCAAGGATGGGCTCAACCCAATGCGTCAATCACCGCCTGAGTTGTGCGCGTACGACCAAGTCTGGGGAAGGTGTATTTAAGCGTGCCTTGGTGCGCTTCAAGAGAAGGGCTAGCCATCGCATCTTCCACAAACACTTGCTCAAAATTGCGCTCATAAGCGTCCCTGGCAGTGGATTCAACGCCCACATTGGTGGAGATCCCGCCTAAAACGATGGTTTTGATACCTCTTCTTCTCAATTGAGAATCGAGTTCGGTACCGTAAAAAGCACCCCACTGGCGCTTGGTGATCAAGAGATCAGAGGGCTGGACATCGAGCTCGGTGACCAAAGTTGAAAAGTTCGCAGGACGACTTGCAATGTTCAGTGCAGGCGCGTCTGTGATGGGATTGAGCAAGTCGTGAGCATCGGGCAAATTGCCCACGCTCACCAAGACAACAGTTGCATGGTGTTTGCGAAAGGCTTGAACCAATTTGCTTGCATTGGAGATGACTTCAGCGCTGGAACGGGGAAAGACATTCATCCCAACAATTCCGTATTGAAGATCGATCAAAACGAGTGCAGAGGTTTTAGGGTCAATGTGCAAGGCAGGTGCGTTCATATGTGGACTTCTTAAAAAAAATGTTGCTCGAATTTTAAGATAAATTCAAGGTTTGCGAAACAAATTCACTGCATAAAGTGAATTTTCCTTGGTAGGTAAACCCTCAATTGAGAGTCACTTACACTTTAGAATGAAGCAGTAAATTCCAGATTGGGGCTTAAAAGCTGGCAGATCAATTTTTGAGCGTGTTTTCATCAACATTTGAGAGAGCTCTCTCTCGACGCTATTGAAGGACCTTTTTTTATGAATGTCGTCATCACGGGTGGACTGGGCGTCTTGGGTCTAGAGTGTGCTCGCGCATTTCTCCAGACAGGCGCTCAAGTGGTCTTGGCTGACATCAAAGAAAATATTGACTTACTCCAACCCTTGTTTTTAGAACATGAGCCTCGGCTCAAGTTTATTCAATGCGATGTCAAACGTCATGACGATTGCAGTCGCTTGGTCCATTTGAGCGAATCCTTTTTTAAAGGCGCCATCCAAGTTTACCTGGTCAATGCAGGTACTCCCTTTGCAGGAGAGTTTTTAACGGCCACGCAAGAACAAATTCAAAACGTATTGGACGTCAATGTTTTGGGTTCCATTTATTGCGCTCAAACGGCGATCCCAAGTCTTCTTCAAAATCCAAAATCTCATTTGATTTTCACTTGTTCATTGCAAAGCACCATGGCAAGAGCAAACAGAAGCATTTACACCACCTCAAAGCATGCCATAGCAGGGCTCGTGAAATCATTGTCTTTGGAATTCGCACGCAAAGGTTTACGCGTCAATGGCATTGCACCTGCTGCCATTGAAACGCCCTTTCTTTTTAGCGCATTTGAGGCAACTCAGATGACAAAAGAAGAAGGCCTGAAGATTGCTGCGGAGTCTTTGCCCTTGGGTCGCATCCCCACTGCGCAAGAGTTCGCCCAAACGGCCTTGTTCTTGACCTCTACCGGTGCAAGCTCCATCACGGGGCAATTGATCTCGCTAGACGCAGGAGCGAGCGCTGGCGTATTTCCAAGACAAGCTCTTTAGTCTATTTTGAGCCCGGTTTTGATCGCCAACTCTTTGTAGGTCTCGCGCTCTTTGGCCAAATACACCGCAAATTCAGCAGGGGTATTTCCTCCAGGAACCACCCCCATGTCAAACATGCGCTTTTG
>CAIMNS010000140.1 GCA_903842945.1 uncultured Burkholderiales bacterium | reverse complement strand
TTTCAAAGACGCCAGGTGCAACTGTCAAGTGTCCGCGTCTGATTTTCTTTTTGAGTTGGGCGCGTCTCTCAGCACCCGTGATTTGAGACAAACCTAACTTCATCATAAAATGGCCTCAGCTCGCTCGAGCGCATCGAGCATGGATGTTTTACGCAAATAGGCTTTGGCTGATTTTGGGTTTTCTGCAATGACCTTCAATTCTTTTTGACTTTGAAGTCTCACAACAGGATCGCTTTCTTCCAACATTTTCTTGTTCCTGGCCGTATTGGCGTTGATGAATTCGATGGCAATGCTTCTTCTTTGTCGTTCATAACGATCCAAGATGGACGCATCTTGACGGTGGTTGACCACATCAATGAGCTTTTCACATAAATTCATGGCGTCATGAACGCCACCATTCATACCCATTCCCCCCAAAGGATTGTTGATGTGTGCCGCATCCCCTGCCAAAAAAATTCTGTTTTGTCGAAACGACTTGGCCACACGTTGGTGAATTTTATAAAGCGTGCGGTGATCGGCCTGGTAGTCCATGGGCTGGTGCAACAAGTGTTGCAAACGCGACTGAACGCTCGAGTCCGATAAAACCTCATCATCAGACTCATCGACCTTTGTTGGAAACAGGACCCTCCAAAGCGTGGGCACTTTTAGCAACACACACCACTCAACCGGGTCGGAGCAATAATTGACGTAGGACAATTTTGGCAGGTGTTTTTCATATGGAAATGTGGTGGAGATCACCAAAAAACGCTCAGGGTAGGTGAACCCTTCAAACTCAATGCCTAGACTGGATCTGACGCAACTCCAAGCACCATCCGCACCTATCAAGTACTCACCTTTGAAGGTCTGCACTTCATCAAAAACCTTGACCTTGGCCTCTACCTCGGTGTTGCCTTGGCTGACTGATTCAAGTTTGGCATTGAAAATGATTTGAACGTCTGGATTTTGATCCAATTGTTTTTTGATCAGTTGCGTCAGTTTCCACTGCTCACATTGAAGTCTAAAAGGAAAGTCGGTTTCACCCTTTAAGAGCTCCATGTCAAATTCAGCAATAACGCCCTCTTGTCGATCGCGTTGCTGTGTGTAACGGGCGATCAAACCTTGTTCGATCAATTGCTCGGTCAAACCAAAGCTTGCCATCATGTCTAGTGTCGGCGGATGAAAGGTTGAGGCCCTCAGGTCCATGTTCAATGCCGCTGCGGACTCAAACACAGTGACCTTCAAGCCAGCAAGTGACAGCTTCAAAGCACTGACCAGCCCCACAGGACCAGCTCCAGAAATCAAGACATGCGTTTTCATGGGTTTCATCAAACATTTTAAAAGAAGCCTCAAGATACCACAAAAAAAATAGGACATCATAAAACTGGATAAGAACATTTCCCCTAGAATGATCTCACGCTTTAATTTGTTCGCTCTTCATCTGTATCAATCCATTTCCTACAATAGGATCAAACATGAAAATCTCTGCCCTCTTGCGCCGCCTGACTCTAGGCATGGTCTTGGCATTTGGTCTTAGCAACCTTTACGCCCAAAGTTATCCTAGCCAATCCCTCAAGTTGGTCATGCCTTTTGCTCCTGGAACTGCAGCTGAAAACGCCTTGCGTCTTTTTGCTGACAAGCTTGCTGTAGCCCTGAAACAGTCCGTGGTGTTAGAAAACAAGCCAGGTGCAGGCTCCACCTTGGGAACAGACCAAGTGGCCAAAGGGCCAGCGGACGGCTATACACTTTTGGCCACGTTCAACTCCTCTATAGCACCTGGCCCCTTGATGTACAACAAAATTGGATACGATCCTGTCAAGGACTTCCACCATCTGGCTTTGCTCGGGGTCTATCCCCAATACATCATCGTTCGAACAGATCATCCAGCAAAATCCATTCAAGAGTTTTTGGCCATTGCAAAAGACAAGCCAGGCACCATCAATTACGCATCGGCAGGTGTGGGCACATCGGGCTATTTGGCTGCAGAGTTGCTAAAACAAAACATGAACCTTCAAATGACCCATATCCCTTACAAAGGGCCAGCGCCTGCACTGACTGACCTTTTAGGAGGAAGGTTGGACATGGTGCTCACAGCCAGCGCCTCTGAGTTGGTCAAAGCCGGTAAGGTCCGTATTCTTGCCGTGACTTCAGAGAAACGGGTGCCCTATTTTTCTGATGTTCCGACTCTAGAAGAGGTCGCCCCTGGCGTCAAAGCGGTGTCTTGGGTTGGCATCTCTGTTGCCGCCAATACCCCCAAGCCCATCGCAGCGCGGCTAGAAAAAGAAATCACGGCCATCTTGTCTACACCAGAGATGTTCACCAAGTTTTCTGACCCCGCCATTGGACTGACGCCCATGGCTTTGGGCAGCGAGAAGTTTTCTGAATTCATCGCAAAAGAAATCCACTTTTGGTCACCGGTCATCAAAGCGGGAAATATCAAGATCGACTGAAGCTTTGAACTTCTTGTAAAGAAAGCGTCGCCCTTTTATCGACGCTTTTTTTGTGCCCTGGCGCGCATCCATCACGCATTCTGATTGACCCATGAAGAGCTTTGTGGGTTAAAATAAAGCCTTGTTTCAAACTAGAAACAGCGTCTCACCATAGAAACACACAAGAGAGGAGCAGGCATGCATTTACAAGGCATTGAAAAAGTGACATTGACTGCTCTGGATTTAGAGAGTGCTCGCCAGTTTTATCTCGACTGGGGCCTTTCACTGAAAGAAGAAGATGCCAACGCACTCTTGTTTGAGTCGCTCAACGGTGCTCAAGTGGGTGTGCATGCCAGCACAGATGTACAACTGCCCAAGGGCATTGAGAAAGATCCCACGCTCAGAGAGGTCACTTGGTGCGTCAGTGACGCTGCGGCTTTGGATCACTTCAGGACCCAACTTTCAAGTCTTTCAAGCTTTGAGGATCATGCTGAGGTGATCAAATGCAAAGACCCCAGCGGACTGAGTCTGGCCATTGTGCTCAGCCAAAAAAAGGAACTCCATCTCACCAGTGCTTTGACCAACAGCTGGGATCAGCGGCAAAGGATCAATCGACCCAGCCCCATCTATGACAAGGCCACACCCATTGAGGTGGGACACATCGTGCTTTTCGTTGCCAATTTGGCCGAGTCCTCGGCCTTTTATCAAAACCTACTGGGCTTCACACTCTCTGACACCTATCCCAATCGGGGACACTTTTTAAGGTGCACGCCCAACGGCGGGCATCACGATTTATTTTTACTGCAGCTGCCCAATCAGCGCGTTGGCCTCAATCACATTGCGTTCACGGTCAGAGACTTGCATGAAGTGTTTGGTGGCGGCATGCACATGTCAAGGTGTGGTTGGAAGACAGAGTTGGGACCTGGCAAACATCCGGTTTCATCCGCCATCTTTTGGTACTTTCATGCACCAACAGGTGCGTTGGTGGAGTATTATTCAGATGAAGACGAATTAACGCCAGAATGGATAGCCAGGGAAATCACCCCTGGACCGACCATGTTTGCAGAGTGGGCCATCACGGGCGGCATCGATGGACACACACGTCGACAAATAGAGGCACAAGCTCCAAGTGGTCAATTCATGACCGATACGCCCAAAAAATAACGCCCTTCTTGAGTACATCGTCTTTCTTTAAAGGAGCATCTCAGTGAACAAGACCGACTCGTTATATCACGTGGCCCTTCAAACCCGTGAGCATGAACCCACAAGCTTTGAGAATTTACTTGGTGACTCCATTGAGCGAGCCTTTGCTCAGGGATTTTACGATCTTGAAACTTTAACGGCCTACCTGAACAAAGCGGGTCCCGCGTGCACCGATGGGAAGGCTTGGACAGCCGAGTCTTTCCAACAAGCCATGTCCAAGTTAGGTCAATGAATCACTGGAGTCTTTCTCATGAACGCCAACACAGCACCCCATATCTTGCATCAACACGCCCCTGATCCAACTGAGAGCGTCTTGTCAAGAGGTCTCGAGAATTATTGGTACGCCATTTGTCCTTCACACTTTGTCAAAGAGTCACCCATTTCACTCAGGCGACTCGGCTACAAGATGGTTCTATGGCGAGACTCAAGCGGTCAAGTCAGAGCCCTCGAAGACCATTGCCCACATCGAGGTGCCCCCTTGTCCATGGGGGTGAACTTGGGCGATCGACTGGCGTGTGCCTACCATGGCATTGAAGTCAGGGATGACGGCGTTGTCACCAAGGTGCCAGGCAGCCCGGGTTGTAAACTTGAAGGCTCAAAAGCCACTCGTTCCTTTCAAATCGCTGAACACAACGGCGCCATTTTTGCCTACAACGCAACAGAGCCCCACATCGCAGTCGCTCCGGCCCTGAATTTGCCTTCAGAATTGACCTCTGAGGAGTGGTCTTCCTTTCTTTGCTACACGGAATGGGGTTGTGACTATCGATACGTCATGGACAATGTGATGGACCCGATGCATGGCGCCTTCCTCCATAAGCAATCGCACACGATGGCCGATGGTGACATCACCGCAGAATTTCAAATCCGAGACACCGACAACGGTTTTTCTTTTGAGAAAAAAGGCCAACGCAATGTGAATTTTGACTGGACAGAATGGATCGATACTGGAATTCACTTGATGCGTCTTGAAATTCCTTACCCCAAAACTGGGGGACCAGGAGGAAGTTTCACCATCATTGGCGCTTATGTGCCCATCTCTAGACAAGCCAGTGGGATTTTCTTTTGGAGATGCAGGAAAGTCTCGGGCTGGCAAAGAGACACTTGGAGATTTTTGTACAAAAATCGACTTGAAGCAAGGCATTGGCATGTGCTTGAACAAGATCGTGTGGCCATGGAGCAATTCGAGCCTGATGCAAACTTGCGTGAACACTTGTACCAGCATGACATGGGCATTGTTAGAATGAGGCGCATACTCAAGAATTTGGCCAATGAACAATTGAACAAACTACAAGCTTGAGCATCCAAATCCTTTTGTTCAACCCCTTATTTTTTTCTTTCTCCTGCAATGCTTGCCTTGGTCAAAACCATTCGATTTGAAACCGATGAGGTCATCAGCATCGAGCTCATTTCAAACGATACAACGCCTCTGCCCTCTTTTGCTGCGGGCGACCACATTGACATCAAACTGCCCAATGGGCTCAACAAGAGCTACTCTTTGATGAACAACCCCGCTGAAATGGGGCGTTATGTGTTGGGTATTTTAAAAGACCCCTCCTCCAAAGGGGGGTCCAAGTGGATTCACGAACATTTGCGCGTTGGCATGCGCTTGGACATCTCTGCTCCAAGCAACAACTTCCCCCTTCAAGAGCGCTTTCAACACACCATCCTTGTTGCCGGCGGCATTGGTGTCACACCTCTTCTTGCGATGGCCCATCGACTCCATGGCTTGAAGGCTTCTTTTGAAATCATTTATGCCGCCAAGTCCAAAGGCTCTGCAGCGTTTCAAGACGAAGTGGCGCAATTTTCGGCTCCAGTGCATTGGCACTTTGACGATGTCAACGCATCGCCCCCAGATCTACAACACTTGATTGAAGAAAGAATCAAAAACCGCTCCTTGTCCAGCGACGACTGTCAGCTTTACGCCTGTGGACCAGAACCCATGCTCAATGCGTTTCTCACGGCATGCGACCATTTGAAACTTCAGCACGCTTACATTGAGCGCTTCAAAGCCCCAGAGGCTCAGGCAAGCCTTGAAACCAAAACCACCTACACCGTGGCACTCAAGCGCTCGAACAAAACCATTGAAGTCACCCCAGAGATGACGCTGCTTCAAGCACTCAGACTGAACGACATCGATGTGGTCACCAGTTGCGAAGAAGGTGTTTGCGGTGCCTGTGAGACTCGTGTGATCAGTGGCCAACCCGATCACTTGGACAGCGTTTTGAGCGATCAAGAAAGAAGCAAGAACACTGTGATGATGGTTTGTGTGTCTGGATGCCATAGCCCTTTGCTAGAGCTTGATCTCTAAGCCTTATCCTAGCCTTATCCTAGCCTTATCCTGGCCTTATCCTGGCCTTGGCTTTGGACTGGGCCCTGGACCTGACGCCAAACCACACCTTGATCAACTTCCTAAAAACGAGCCCCCATCTAGCAACACATTTTGTCCGTTGATGTAGCCCGAATGAATGCCGCATAAAAAAGCACAGGCTTGACCCAACTCATGGGCCTGACCAAAACGCTTGGCAG
>CAIMNS010000139.1 GCA_903842945.1 uncultured Burkholderiales bacterium | reverse complement strand
TCTGTTGCGCTCACCCCTGTGAGCCCCGTGTTTTGGTTGATGGCCGTCACCACGGCTGCGCGGTTGACCGAGTAGTCGGTGGTCGAGCTCAACGTCACACCGATGCTTTTGCCGTTCAAGGTGAAGGTGCCAGCGGTGGCCGCTCCAGGCAAGACGCTCATGGCAGTGCCGCCTGCAGTGGTGGTCCCTACAGTGGCGGTCACCTTGGTCGTTGAGCTCAACAAATTGATGGCCGCAGCCTTTGCGATGGCGCTGCCGGCGTTCCCGCTTGAAGACAAGGTGTCCGATGCCGCCAAGCTCGCACCGATGGAGATCGAGTTGAGAATCAAATCGCCTGATGCCAAGGCGGTGGTGCTCGAGCCCACCGAGCTCAAAGCCAGTGGGGTGCCCAAGCCCAAAGAGGCGGTGGTGGTGGTGGGCAGGCTCAAAGAGATGGTGTTGCCCGCATCCGCACCCACTTGAAGTGGGGCGCTGGTGAGGGAGCCATTCATCAAGCTGTAGCCGTTGTAGGTCGCTTGTGCCGTGATGGTGTTGATTTGCGCCAAATACTGCGCAAACGCGACTTGATTGGACGCGAGGGTGCTGGCAGAAACAGCAGAACTCGACGACAAAGCCAAAGTTCTCATGCTGGCCAACGTGGTCTGGATGCTGCTGAGGGAGCTGTCCACGATTTGTGTCATGGCAATGCCTTGGTTGATGTTTTTATTGGCTTGTGCAAAGCCCAATATTTTTGCATTCAAGGTGTTGGACATCCCGATGCCTGAGGGGTCATCGGCGGAGCTGTTGATGCGCTTCAAGGTCGATAAGCGTTGTGTGGATGTGGCAATGGCCGTGTTGGCAGCGGCCATGGCATTGCCTGCCATCAAAGCGTTGATGTTTGAATTCCCGGATGCGATCGTGGTCATAAAGGTGTTCCAGCAAAAAGTTTTAAATTTTTTGATTCAAGCCCTCAAGTATTTAGCATTGGGTCCGAATCAGTGATCATGGGTAATTCAAATCATCTGTTTGAAAGGATCGAAATTCAGTTTAAAGCATGAAGTCAAAAAACTTGAGTCGTTTTACCTTGTAATAGAGGTAAGGAGACGTAACGCTTGCATGGTTTTGATGGGCCAGGGGATGGGCTTGCTGCCTGACAGCCCAGGGCCGAAAAAAACTGGCGTCAAGGGTGGTGGAGATCAAAAAAAAGGATCCGAAGATCCTTTTGATGTCGCTCTAGCCTTTGCGACTTTGTGCCTATGCCCCTGTGAGGCTCAGTGCAAGAAGCTCAATGCAAGAAACTCAATGCATGCAGCTTTTTAAATGAGCGTCGGCGTGTTGGGCTCAGAGGTTTCGCCGACAGGCGGCGTCTTCGGTGGCTTGTCAGACGAGCCAGACCCTTTGGGTTTGATTTCAGCAAAGCTGCTTTCGCTGGCATGGCTCCAATACTCTTGGAACACACTGGGCCAAGTTTTGTCCGACTGCTTAAAGCCTTTGCTGGTGAGCAAGGCACCGGGCTCCATGCTCGCAATCAGGGTTGACAGCGAGTGGGATTGATTTTGGTTCACGCGGCGCATGAAGTGGTGCAGATCAAAGTGTTTTGGATCCTCCAAGCCTGTGGCCTCGGTCAATTCAAGCAAAGAGTGCAGCGTGTTGTGGTGAAAGTTCTTGACGCGTTCAGCCTTGGTCTCCACCACCAAGGCCACTTGGCGCTTGGGATCTTGGGTGGCCACACCCGTGGGACAGTTGCCGGTGTGGCAGGTTTGTGCTTGAATGCAGCCAATGGAGAACATGAAGCCGCGTGCGCTGTTGCACCAATCTGCACCCAGCGCCAAAGTTCTGGCGATATCAAAGGCGGTGATGATTTTCCCGCTGGCGCCGAGTTTGATGCGGTCTCTCAAATTCAAGCCCACCAAGGTGTTGTGGACCAGTCGCAGGCCCTCTTGCATGGGTGTGCCCATGTGGTCGGAGAACTCTAGGGGCGCAGCACCTGTCCCACCTTCAGAGCCATCGACCACGATGAAGTCGGGACGAATGCCGGTGGTCACCATGGCCTTGGCAATCGCGAACCACTCCCAAGGGTGGCCAATGCACAGCTTAAAGCCCACCGGTTTGCCCTCTGACAGTTCACGCAATTCTTGGATAAAGCCCATGAGCTCCATGGGGTTGGAGAATTTGCTGTGGTTGTTGGGAGACACGCAATCGGTCCAAACGGGTACACCTCTGGCGCTAGCAATCTCAGGGGTGACTTTGGCGCCCAAGAGCACGCCACCGTGACCGGGCTTGGCACCTTGGCTGAGCTTGATCTCGATCATTTTGACTTGATCACTCAAGGCGTTGACGACAAACTTTTCTGGGCTGAAGTGCCCATGCTCATCACGGCAACCAAAGTAACCCGAGGCGACCTCCCAAATCAGATCTCCGCCATGCACACGGTGGTATTGCGAAATCGATCCCTCACCGGTGTCATGGGCAAAGCCGCCTAATTTTGCGCCTTGGTTCAAGGCCATGATGGCATTGGCACTCAAAGCGCCAAAGCTCATGGCCGACACGTTGAACAAACTGATGTCGTAAGGCTTGGTGCATTGATCACCGCCCACCGTTACCCGAAAGTTGGCGCTAGAGATGGCGCTCGGAGAGATGCTGTGGGTGATCCATTCATAGCCCGATGCGTGGACATTGACTTGGGTGCCAAAGGGTCTTTTGTCTGATGCATTTTTTGCTCTCTGGTAGACAATGGTGCGTTGTGCTCTGGAGAAAGGCGTCTCATCGTTTTCACTCTCGATGAAGTATTGCCTGATTTCTGGGCGGATGTACTCGAGTAAAAAGCGAAGGTGTCCAATGATGGGGTAATTTCTAAGAATGGCGTGCTGTTTTTGTTGCAAGTCATTGACACCAAGGCCCGTCAACGCAACAAAAAGCACCAATTCCAAGCCCCCTTGTGAGAACAAGAAAAACTTGATCGCTGAAAGGCTCAAGCCAGCTAAAGCGATGAAAAAAACGGTGAACCTGATGGGGTAATATCGATTGAGACGTTCAAGCATGGTAGACATCTTTGGTTTGAGTTCAGGGATTCAAGGCCAGGGGCCCCCTTGCAGGGCTCTTTCATTCAATACCATCGGTTGACCATCAAGGGTGCAGACGAATTCTAGAACACGTCCATGTGTTCTTTGAGTCTTCAATCAAAAAGATCAGATGTTGTCGAGTTTATCAGACAGTTTGCTTTTGGCCATGTTGGAGACCTCGACCCTCAGTCGAGCAACAGAGAGTTGTCGGTCGGCTGTTTTTTGAACATCTTCCAAATGTGTCAAGATTTGGACCCTCAGGGTTTGGGTTTCTTCTTCCAAAGCCAAGAGTTGTGCTTTGAGCAAACGTTGTTGATCCATGCGCTGCGTGAGTAAATTCACATTGCCTGCGATCAACTTCCAGCTGCTGGAGAGCTCATCTTCAACCGGCTGCCTCAACTGCTCGAACAACTCGGTGATCAAGGGGTCCTCTTGTGCTGGACGTGGCGCTTTGATTCTGTTGGCTGTTTCTGTGGTGCGGTTCAGTGTGGGAGCGCTTTGGTGCTCATTGGCAAAAGGACCGACGGTTTGTGTGCCCAAGTGAGCCACCTCATCGTTGCCCACAGACCCCCATCCAGACTCAGGCGAGTACTGCTTTAAGCCTTTAAAAGCTAGAAATTTGTCTTGGTCCATGATGTCTTCCATTTGATCGGGCATAGAGATGGGCTGATGGTTTCTGGGGCGCTGGATGCATCAAACCTCACACCTTGGTGGGGGACGCACGGGTAAAGCGTTTCAAGAACTCAGGAATGTTGATGCCTGAAGAGGTCTTGTTTTGTTCGCTCTCTTCTTGCACCTTTCTTTGGCGATGTCGGCCCAACACAGAATAGGTGGCCGTTGGTGGCACCACACCAAAGGTCGGGGCGGTGGCCTTGGGAAAGGGGGTCGGGGTGCTGTGATCGGTTTGCTTTTGAAGCAAAGGGGCGCTTTTAGGAAAGACATGCGTTTTAAGGGACTTGTTGGCCGCTTCTTGAGCCAACATGCTCAAGCGAATGTCTTTGGCTGCAACCACCGCTTGTGCAAAAGATTGGAAAGACTCGCCACAGGCATTGGGCAAATTCATCAAATAGCCCTGTTCGAACATTTCACGAGCGGTTTGGGACTCAAGAATGGGAGGGGCCAACATGAAACTCACGGGGAAACGTTGTCTGGTGAAAATGTTGGAGCTCAGTTGTTCTGGCAGCACCCGAGTGGGGCAGACCAACAAGGCTGGTGCCTTGGCAATGGCGGAGTCAAACACCCAGCGGTTCTTGCTTAAAAATCCAGAAGTGGCTGACAACTCAATTTCAGACACGGAGGTAGGGACCAAGACCATGTCGAATTCAAACATCAACTCACCCGCGAGTGCATCGGTCCAAGTCAGATCGGCCACCACAATGTCGCTGCCTTGGGTGGCTCGTCGAAGATGCATCCTGGCTTCAAAAACTGGACGGTTGCCGCCCATCTCAATGGGCAAGGTCAGGTGCTGAACCAAAACGCCCACATTGGGCGCGCGTCTGAGCCAGTTGCTAGAAGACCCGTGGGGATCCCAATCGATCAAGGTGGTGGCCAAACCCATTTGATAAGCCAAATAGGCACTTAAATTGGCTGCAATGGTGCTTTTGCCCACGCCGCCCTTTTGACTTGTCACCAAGATTTTGAATGCCATGATCGCACCGCTCCTTGAACACCAATGTGTTAAAAAAATGTCTTTGACGTCAACATGAGGACAAAAAAGATGACGTCGGGCTGAGGATAT
>CAIMNS010000138.1 GCA_903842945.1 uncultured Burkholderiales bacterium | reverse complement strand
GCATCCCTTGACTTTGATGCTGCGATTGAAAGCTTGAGATAAATCCGCCTGAAACGAAAATTTATACTGAAGTCATATGCGTATTTCTCCACACGAACAAGAACTCATCAAGCGAACCGCTCAAGAATGTTTTGATGCGGCCGTAGTTGTTCGTCTTTTTGGTTCACGCGTAGATGATTCAAAAAAAGGGGGCGATATCGATTTATTCGTCCAAACATCGCTAGTTGACGTCGCGGAGATTTCGAAAGCACACACGCGATTCTTAGCCAAACTCTATGCTGAACTGGGGGAGCAAAAAATTGACGTGGTCATTGACTACCCCAGTCGTACAGTCCAATTACCCATCTTTGCGATAGCTCTTGAACAAGGAATCATTTTGTGACACAACCTTCTCAATTGATTTTGCAAGAGGCTTGGCGGCAATGCGAGAGACATTTGCACCATTTGAAACACGCATTGGGGTCGTTGACTTTACCGATCACAGCCTCTAGTTTGTCGACGATGAATGATGAAACAGTTCAAGATTGGGACCAGTTTGTGTTGCGATACACCAAGCTGCAAGACGCTATTGGCTCCAGGCTGTTTCCTGCGGTATTGACGTTATTGCAGGAACCCTATGAAGACAAACCGATGATCGACAAACTCAATCGACTAGAAAAACTAGGGTATTTGGAGAGTGTTGATCAATGGAATCAATTGCGCATTGTCCGTAATCACTTTGCGCATGACTATCCTAGTGATGACGCTCTCAAAGCAGCTTATTTGAACGATGCAGTGCGTGCCGTTCCAACGCTAGAGGCTTTGCTTGAAAAAATTCGCCCATTAGTAAATTAGTTACGACTTAATAGCAATCCAAAGCGATTTGATACAACTCAATACACGCCTTAAAATTAATATATGCGTCTAAATGCCAGAGAACAATCAGCCATCAAAGGGGTCTTATCAAAATTTGACCCTGAAGGAAAAGTGTATCTATTTGGCTCCCGAGCCGACGATGAGAAACGCGGTGGCGACATTGATCTGCTCTTTGAAACTCAGCGCCCCATAACTTTAAAAGAAGAATTAAGAGCCCGTTATCAATTAGAGCTTGCTTGCGATGGTCGCGTCGATTTGATTATTAAATTAAAAAACGCGCCTCCAGACCCCATTCACTTGATTGCCTTATCCAATGGGGTTGTACTTTGAGCCCCGAGTTCCAGATGCTGAAAGACAGCTGGGTTGCTTGTAAACAGCGCCAAGAGAAACTCAAATATTCTCTTGAAAAAAATCAATCTTGCTTTCCATTAGATATCTCATCCTTACAGTTAATTACAGATGAGCAAGAGGAATCTATCGACGCCTTGATTTTGAGATATTCGCAATGTGTCACGATGATTCAAGAACAGATTTTTAAAGGCATAGCCTATCTTGAGCAAGAAGACATAAGCGACAAATCTAATCGCGATAAAGCTTTGCTCATGGTATAATTATGTTCTATCCGTTCAGCCGAGGATTTCGGAACTGCTGCTCTGTTACGCTACAAATTTGCGCATCACTATCCAGAGTTAACCCAATCTCGTATTGACCGTCTTAATCTATTACCTCTTGAAGCTTCATTTGTTCTAGAAGCATTTAGTGAGATAGAGAAATATCTACTTCGAAAGAAATTTGTTTAATTTTTCGCTTAATTCCACAAGTGCTACTGCCTATTCAGCAGTGAGAATTTTTACCCTCCTATGAAACAAAAAGACGACAGCACGCTGTCTTTATTTGGTGATGAAAACCAAGTATCCGATTTACCGGATGCAGATGGATCGCGTAAAAAATTACCAGATATTCAGACAGAACAAGTTACACCTGTCGATCCACCTTTAGATATCAAAATTGAACCAACTGTTTTAGAAGTAACTACTTCATCGCCTATAGATTTGGCACCAACCAAACCCCGTACCAATTCCCCATGGGCCGCTGTCATTGCATCCCAGCAAAAAGTCAAACCCCATGTCATGCTCGTCATCACCAAAGGCGAAGCAGGTGGTGCGCAGAGCCATGTGTTTGCTTTGTGCGAAGCGCTATTGGCGCAGGTGCGATTCACTGTGGTGATTGGCGGAGACGATGCACCCTCTTGGTTGGGCGACCAGCTCAAGGGCT
>CAIMNS010000137.1 GCA_903842945.1 uncultured Burkholderiales bacterium | reverse complement strand
CTTCCGTTAAAGTTAATCTTGAAGGAGACTAAGTTTGCATGTCATCAACTTGTAAAACTTGATGAGAGTGTGATCCTAAAATTTAAACCAAATTATAAAGCGATATCGGCGTAATTTCTACATTTCAGGCTCCTATTGGGGCCTTTGTTCATAAAAATAAGCTTTGAAGGTCGTTGAGAAAGTCAAATCCAAGCGTCGTAGGCTTTAGATGGTCTCCCTCCAAGACGATCAAAGACTTCTCCCGAGCCGTTTCTATGGCTTGGTGAATGCTGGAGATTGGCAGTCCAGTGCGCTCAGTATAGGTTTTCAGATCAAATCCATTTTTAAGCCGCAACGAGCCAAGCATGAACTCAAACGGGAGATTTTTTCGACTGACCTCTTCGTGCTTAGCAACGCAGGCATGAACTTGGGCTTTTTCAATATAAAGTTGAGGATCCCGGACCCTGATTTGCCGAACGACTCTGTGTGGAAAGCTAAGCTTGCTGTGCGCTCCAGCACCAATCCCTAGGTAGTCTCCAAATCCCCAGTAATTTAAATTATGAAAGCATTGGTGATTTTTCTTTGAGAACGCAGAAACCTCATATCTGTTGAGCCCAGCCGCTTGTGTCATTTCTGTAATGAGGTCTAGCATTTCATAGGCGCTGTCATCGCTGGGTAAATTCTTTGGTGGGTATTTTGCAAAGTAAGTGTTGGCCTCTAGAGTCAGGTGATAGATCGAGAGGTGAGGGGGGTTGAAAGACAAAGCTTGCTTTAAGTCCAAAGCCAGTGCTTTTAAGTCTTGGTCAGGCAGGGCATACATCAAATCGATGTTGAAGGTCTCGAAATTGACGCTAGCCTCTTGAACCGCCTCGATGGCTTGCTGGGCGTTGTGGACACGGCCTAAAGATTTTAAATTGCCGTCATTGAAGCTTTGTACGCCAATGGACAGTCGATTGACTCCTGCAAGCTTGAAGGACTTGAAGCGATCTTTTTCAAAGGTGCCTGGATTGGCTTCAAGCGTGATCTCACAATCGGCGACCAGTGGCAAGCGAGCTCTGATTTGAGACAACAACATGTCTATGGCTTCGGGGTTAAAAAGGCTTGGGGTTCCTCCGCCGATAAAGATGCTCTGAACTTTTCTGCCCCAAATGAGACCTAAGCTTTGATCCAGGTCGCACAGCAATGCATCGATGTAGGTCTGTTGCTCTTTTGCAGAAAGTTCATTGCCTTTTTGTTCGTGAGAATTGAAGTCGCAGTAAGGGCATTTTTTTATGCACCATGGCAAGTGAATGTACAAAGACAAAGGGGGTAGGCTTTGCAATTGCAAAGTACCAGGGCGCATCAAGTTTTGAACATCAAAGTGACTCAAAACCACCGATCCTTCATCATTTGACACATCATCTTGGCGGCTAGCCCTCTGTGGCTGTGTTGATTTTTGATCACTGGATCTAGCTGAGCGAAGGTCTTACCGAATTGAGGTAGCCACATCACGGGATCAAAGCCAAAGCCGTGCTCACCAATGGGGGCATGCGTGATTTCACCGCTGACCCTACCAACTGCAATGAGGGGCTCAGGATCATCGGGATGTCTGAGTGCCACCAGGGTGCTGACCAAAGCAGCTTTTCTATTCCTTTGGTTTTGCATTTGTTCCAACAGTGCACGTACGTTGTTGTCATCCCCTTTTGGGTAACCAAATTGAGTGGCATAAAAAGCTGTTTGTACCCCTGGTGCCCCATCAAAGGCATCGACGCACAGCCCCGCATCATCGGCCAATGCGGGCAAGTGACTGTGAAGACTTGCATGCCTGGCCTTGGCCAAGGCATTTTCTACAAAGGTGTGAAAGGGCTCAGGTGCTTCCTCGATACCTAGGCTAGTTTGGCTGATCAATTCGAACCCCAAGGGGGCCATCAAGGTTTCCAACTCGGCCAGTTTGCCTTTGTTGTTGGAGGCAAGAACGAGGGGTTTTGTTGTGCCCATCGATTTTAAGTGTCGGCCAAGGGCTTGGCCAAGGCTTTGTTTTGTAAATCGATGAGTTCACGAATACCCTTTTCGGCAAGGTCCAGCAATGCATTCATCTCAGTGCGTTTAAAGGCTGCACCTTCTGCAGTGCCTTGCACTTCAATGAAGTCCCCTTGACCTGTCATCACGATGTTCATGTCGGTGTCGCAAATTGAATCTTCTGTGTACTCCAAATCAAGCAAGGCATTGGATCCAAGCAAGCCTACAGAGATAGCGGCTACCGATTCAGTGATGGGGCTTTCGGTCAGCTTTCCACTTTTCATGAGCTTACTCACCGCATCTTGCGCAGCAATAAAAGCACCCGTGATGCTGGCCGTTCTTGTACCCCCATCAGCCTGGAGAACATCGCAGTCCAAATGAAGAGTGCGTTCCCCTAGTTTTTTCAAGTCAAACACGGCTCTCAAGGACCGGCCAATCAGTCTTTGTATTTCTTGGGTGCGACCTGATTGCTTTCCTTTGGCCGCCTCGCGGTCGCTTCTTGTGTGCGTGGCACGGGGCAACATGCCGTATTCAGCAGTGACCCATCCCTCTCCTGAGCCTTTTTGATGGGGGGGGACTTTCTCGAGCACTGAGCATGTGCAAAGTACTTGAGTTTGTCCAAATTCGATGAGAACAGAGCCTTCTGCGTGGCACGTAAAGCCTCGAGTAATGCGGACTTCACGCAACTGGTCATGTTTGCGGTCTTTTCTTGTATAGGGGGTGCTAGATGTCATCTTGGATGTGGGTGTGGAACCGTTTTTTTGTGAACTCGTATTGTCAGGTATTCGCGCTTAATTTAACTGCTTGACCAAGAAATAAAGATCAAACCTAGACTATTTTGTTTTGTTACCTAAGTTAATTTCTGGCATAAAAAATTTAAACTTAAGAATTCAAATGTTTGAGGTTCAGCGCTTTGAATTGGGGTTAACACGGGTCACTTGAGGGAATTATTTGTTAAAAATAATCTCTTTTTAAGCGAAGATACTCGATTCTTTGTTATATAACTAAGCAAATTGAATCTTTGAGCTTTTCAGCCCAAAAAAAGATCCATTCCTCCATCCTGTCTTTTGATCAACCTTAGGGGTTTTAAACCATGGAAACTGTAGAGCAAAATAAAATATTGACTCAAGTGGGCAAGGGCACTCCCATGGGCGAATTGATGAGAAGGTATTGGCAGCCATTTGCGGCGGCCGATGAAATCAAAGACAAGTGGACGCTCAAGGTGCGCTTACTTGGTGAAAACTTGGTCTTGTTCAAGGACCGTTCTGGCAAGTTGGGGCTCATCGCAGAAAATTGTCCTCATAGAAGAGCCTCCTTTGCCTATGGCATACCCACCGAGCGCGGTATACGCTGCCCCTATCATGGTTGGGAGTTTGGCCACCAAGGCGAATGCTTGAACCAACCCAATGAGTTGGACAATCCGACTTTTAAAGCTCGAGTCCAAACCAGTGCTTACCCCGTTCAAGAGCTAGGTGGTTTGTTGTTTGCCTACATGGGCCCTCAACCCCAACCTCTTTTACCTCGATTGGATGGTTTTGTTCATCCTGGAACCATACGCATGCTTGGGCGCTCTTTGTTGCCGATCAATTGGTTGCAAATCATGGAAAACTCTTTGGACCCGGTACATACCGAATGGCTACATGGGCACCACTATGAGTTCTTGAAAGAGCAAGAGGGGATCAAAGTGGCCATCAGTGCGCACCACCAAAAAATTGACTTCAAAGAGTTCGAATATGGCATGACCAAACACCGACTCTTAGAGGGAAACTCCGAGGATGGTGACGATTGGAAAGTGGGTCATCCGATCATTTTCCCCAACACCTTGGCGGTGGGCAATGGAGACGAGAAGGCCAGGTACTTCTCCTTTCAAATCCGAGTCCCTGTCGATGATGAAAACACGCTTCATCTTTGGTACAACGCTTATGTACCACCTCAAGGCAAGAAGGTGCCCACACATTTGCTGGATAAAGTCCATCAGTACACCGTGCCCTTTAAGGATGAAAATGGAGATTTCATTGTT
>CAIMNS010000136.1 GCA_903842945.1 uncultured Burkholderiales bacterium | reverse complement strand
ATCCATGGCATACACACTGCGTCGCCAAAAGTCTTGCACCGCGCGCCGCCTGAGGTCTTGCTCGTTGACCACCAATTCTTCATCAAAAGGCTGCCCAGTGTGAATGGCGTGCTCGCGCAGGACCTTTTGACACCATGCATCAATGGTGAACACGGATGCCTCATCCATACAAAGCGCTGCTTGATCAAGTTGCCAAGCAGCTTGCTGCCTAGATGCAGTCGTTGGAAAAGACTCTAGCAACGCTTTGACAAAAGCATCTTCAACAAGAAGGGTAGGATCCTGACGAAAGATCTCCGCGACCTCAACCAATCGAGCCTGTATCCTGGAGGACAACTCCTGAGTTGCAGCTTTCGTAAAGGTCATCACCAGTATTTCCGATGGCAACAAAGCCCGATGAAATCCAGTCTTGATCTGCACATCAGACATGACCTCGTCACGAGAATTTTCACCATGCCCCAGGATCAACCTCACAAACAAAGCGGCAATGGTGTAAGTCTTCCCCGTACCTGCTGAGGCCTCGATCAGTCGACTGCCCGTCAATGGCAAACGAAGCACATCCAGTTCTTTCATGTCTGACTCTTGAGAAATCATTTTATTGATCCCTCCGCGAGCTCCACATGTGTCGAATAACTTTCAGGCTTGTCTTGGAGATCCAACCAAGCCCAAAATGGCTCGAACACCGTTCTCCACAATTCAAGGGTGCCTTCTTCTTGAATCAATGCTTCAAAATCTGGAAAAATCCGTTGCAAACTGAGATCGTTGACCTCTGCGAACACGTGCTCGCTTCCCTCGTAGATCAATTTTGCCTTTTTCAGATCCGCATTCTTTGCGTAGGTCAGTGCAGTTTTTAAAGGGACGGCTACAAATTGGATTTCACTCATGGCATACAAACTTGCCAACACCTCTAACACGTGATCCGCTTGCTCTTTGCTTTGTTGCACGGCGGTGAATTGAACATCGGCGAATAGAAAAACCAATTGGACATCTAACTCCAAATGAGCAAAAACTGTACTCAAGATCCATGGCCTGAGCAATTGATGATGCCGCATGGCTTTGTTGCTAAAAAGCCGATTGGCGATCAATTCAATACACACACGGGCTTGATGCCCTTGCGATGGCTCAGTCGCTCTTAAGCCCGATATGGACTCATGGGCCGTCAATTCACCAAACTTAAAATTCAAGATCAAATCACTCAACTGCTCAGGGTGATTGATCTGCAAAGCTAAAGCACGGTTGAGTTGAGGGACTATTTCTGCGATCAAACTTTCTTGAAGCAGCTCCCCCATGGGCCCCAAGGGCAAGGAACCCGCCAGCTTTAGATTTGATACATGTTGACGCACCAAGGACTCCATATCCGCTTTTTTGTCGTTTGTTTTCTTAAAGAGTTCTAGCAATTCATCTTTGATTTTGAAGGTCTGAAGTGCATCAAGTCCAAACAGTTCATCATCCCATGGGTGTTGGTCTATGGCATAAAAATCGATAGATAAACCAGTCCTAAAAAAATGTTTGACTGGATTCTTAATGCACTGGATGATTTTTTGTAAAGAGCAAACATCTTCTTTCACTGCACCCGTTATCTTCAACGCTTTATTTCTTGATTTCTGTAGCAACTCTTTTTGAATCCCGGTTTTTTCATGGATGGACAACCATTCATTTGCGTAGGTGAAGAGCTTGGTGTCTTTCTTGAAGTATTCTGCACTAAAGGGCTGCATGGGATGCGTTGTCGTGATTGAATCCAAGAGCTCTTCAGACCACTTCTCAGCAATGTATTGCCTGAGTTGAGTGACCAAAACTGATGGATTTTTTGAAGAGTTGTCTCTCTCATTGAATGCACTCCAACTGATGTAGAGCTTCTCTCGAGCACAAAGCAATGCCTGCAGCATCAAGCCCCGGTCATCGCTTGACTTTGATCGGTCTCCAACTCGGGCTTGCCCTCTTTGAGCCATCAAGTCAAAGGGGTGATGGCTGCTCAATCTTGGGAAATCACCGTCGTTCATACTCAAGAGACAGACCACCTTAAAGGGCAGGGAATGCATGGTTTTAATTGAACCAAATGTGACCCCATAGGACAACAGTCTCTGCCTTTTATCTTTTGATTGCAATGCATCCAACCAAACAGTCCCGGCCACTTTCAATGAAATTGGTTCGTGAAAATTTGCAAACGCTGTGATCTCCTGAAATTGATTCAATGAAGCGTGCAAGGCCTCTAAAAGTTTCACGTCATCGGGCGTCTTGGCTTTGATCAATTCTGAGATCAAACCACGAAGCGATCGAACCCATTCTTGTGGACTTTGCATCCCCTGGCCATCCTCCCACCAAGTGCAGATGACCTCCACAAAAGACACGAAGCGACCCACCAACTCCGCATCCAAGCCAGAAATTGCATCAAAGGGCAAAATGCTCGGATGGACGACAAACTCTTGCAATTGCGATTGATCTGCGTTGGTGTATCCGAGCAGCATGCGCTTGATTCCAAAAAGTACCGTGTTGAACTCTTTGGTGTTCGAAAACCCCAATTTTTCTCTTTGCTCACCATGCAGACCCCAGCGCATACCTGACCCCGCCAGCCAGTGTTCAAGTTGCTCAAAATCATTGTCCACCAAGTCAAATCGACTTGCTACGCAAGGTGTTTTGAGAACGCTCAACAAATCACTTAAATGACATCTTGAGGTGCCCAGGTTCATCAACCACCTTAAATTTTCGATCAAGGGGTGATTGCCAAAGGTAGACTGCTGCGCAATGGCGTAGGGAACATGCCTTGGATCGCTTTTGTCGTACTGACCAAAAATAGCTTGAATCACTGGTGTTGCCAATTCAAGATCTGGCATCAAGACCAAAACATCATAAGCTTGCACATCCACTGCATGGTTTGAGGCGTCAAACAGTGTGAGCAATTGATCGTGGAGCACCTCCAACTCTCTCGTGAGCCCATGGGTTTTGTGAAACACCAAACTGCTGTTGGCCAGAGAAACAACTTCACTTGGCGCACGCTTGGACTCGAGAGTGGCTTCCATCGACCGCTCTTTTTCTTTCAACGACGTTGAGTCCATGGGCTCAAGATCTCTGACTTGGTTTTGAATCAAATGCAAAAGAGCATGTTCAAGAGAACCGCTTGCCTCAGACAAAGGATCCGTCTGATGGTCAAAGACGTCCAACTTTAATTCATTGAATTCTTCTTTTGTTTTTTGAACGTCATCGAACTCGTCCAATTGCCTTACAAAGTCTCGGCTTTGTCTGCCCCAGGCACTCAAGATTGGATTGGCGTACAAATGCATTTCATGAAGATCAACCATCGACAGATCAAGCTCTGCACGATTTTTAAATCTTTTTCTGCTCCATTTGAAATACTCACGCCCCTCCATGATGTCAGCCCAGTGAAAGCGGCAAGGAGAGATCACGCCAATCAAAACTTGCGTGTACTGTGAAAGTGCTGCTAAAAAAGCCAAGCTCTGCATGGGTAAGCTACTGACACCGAGCAAAGCAATGCGCTTGGGCAAAGCGGATGCATCAAACTCACCACGGCTCAAAAGCCCCATCACCCGAGCATGAAGGTGAGGCCTGATGCCCAACTGTTCTTGCTCATTGAGTTCATTGACGATGCTTCTCCAGCACTCACTTTGCCAAATCTCTTGATCTTGAAGAGGGCTGACCTGCCCCCTTGGATCGATCAGCTCATCGTCCCCCTCTTCCCATTTTTTGAGCCAATCAGCTCTGTACACCTGGTATTGATCAAAAAGCTCTGCAATTTGAGACGCAAGTTTAAACAACGCCTCATCGCCAAAACGACTCAGGTACTCTTGCATCAATGCATAAGAATCGCGTTGGATCTCAGTGGGCAACATCTTCATCAATCGCCAAACCAAGACCTCTTTATCGGTTGCGGAGTATGTCGGTACAGCCGGATCGTTCAAAATAGTTCTGTACAAGCCCCAGATGACTTTTCCAGGTAAATTGATCGACACTGCAGCACACACACCCTCAGTTCTTGCCAGCCTGATCTTCAGCCACTCCGCCACGGCATGCGTGGGGGTCAACAACACCTCTTCGTCCAATGGCCCCAAGGGATGTCTTTTCATCCACGCAAAAAATGTGTCTGTGATGGCTTCGAGTTGATTGCCGTGCAGCGCAATCAATCCTGGTCGAATACTGGTAGGCATGGGCTTAGGACAAATAGATGGGAGAAACCTGAAGGGATGTTTGGATCAAGATACAACTCGATGATGCCCAGATTCAAGCTCAGGCGATGAGCTTGAAGTGCAATCCACCGGGGATGGGTTCAACCGCCCTCACTCAAGGCCAAGGTTGAGCGTTACCTGGGCCTCTTTCCCCATACCATCCACCGCGCGCCTCAAGCCTACTTCAAGATGAAGTACAGCAACAAGAGCGCAAGCGCTGCAAAACTGATGTTCCTCACACTGAGCCAACTCGAAGGTGCATCGTCGGTGTGACTTGGCTCCTGAATTTCAGATGGCGCATGCGTAGACGCTTGGGATGCGGAGAAGATTTTGGCTGTTTCAGCATCAAATTTTTTAAAGAAATCTTCAGACAAGGACTTTGCAGCCCCATCGATCAAACGCTGACCGAGTTGAGCAATTTTGCCGCCGACCTGCGCATTCACCACGTATTGCAACTCACAACCTTGGTCATTGGGGATCAGCTTGACTTGAGCTTGTCCCTTGCCAAATCCTGCAACGCCACCCTGGCCTTCAAAATTCAAGGTGTAACTCTCTGGAGGCTTCATGTCCATGAGGGAAATTTTGCCACTGAACTTTGCTGACACTGGACCCACTTTGACCGCCATGCCGATCAAATACTGTTGGTCTTCACCTAATTCAATTCTGTCGCATCCGGGAATACAAACCTTTAAAACATCCGGGTCGTTTAAAGCGCTCCAGGCTTGTTGTTGGCTCACCGCCAATTGTCGAGTTCCTTGCATGTCCATTGATCGTTACTCCGTGTTAAAACCATTTCTTCGCTTGGGCCTGTTCATGGGCCATCGCTTTTGACTATCTTACCCTTTATCTTTGGACCAGATCTTTAATGGCCTTGGCCAAATCCTCTAAATGCGTGAGATTGTGAATGGCCATTTTTGCATCGCTGTAGCGATCCAAGACACTGGCCCCCTTGGCCAAGGGCTCATAGCCCTCAAATCGCAGCAAGGGGTTGAGCCAGCAAATTTTTCGAGACTTGCCTTTGAGCCACTTCAAGCTTGCCTCGAGCTGCTCACTGTCTCCCGTGTCCAAGCCATCGCTCACCAATAAAACCAGGCTTCTTTTTGCGATCAACCGATGCGCGTGGTGCGTCTTGAGCTCCTGCAAAGAAGCCCCCAGCTTGGTGCCTCCAGCAAAATCTTTGATGGCTACGTTGCACCCTTGAAGCATCATGTCAGGATCTTTCAACTTGAAAGCCGGGTTCAAATCACTCAACCCTGTTCCAAAAGCCATCACATCGCGCCGAGGTGCATGCGCTGTTGCTTTGTGCAAAAAAGCAAGCAGCAGTCGGGCATAACGCTCCATGGAGCCGGAAATATCTACCAACATAAAAACCGGTAGCGTTTGCAGCTGTCGTCCAAGCTTGGGCAAGACGATGAACTCACCATCCATTTGCGCCGCCGTTCTCAATGCTTTGGACCAGTTCAAATGGGCGCCCCTGGGTCGATTGACTTTTCTTCGCGAATGCACTTTCGGAATGGGCAAGCGAATGTCTCTGGCCAAACGTTGAACCAAGGCGAACTCAGAAGCGCCCAGTTGGTTGAAGTCTGCAAGCCTGAGTCTAGCGAGATCGCTGGCCGTCATAGCGGCATCGAACTCCAACTCCTTGTCCGTTTTTGCAGGATCTACAGGCCATACAGGGGCCTGGGGTTTGAGTGCTTCGCTGACTCTGGCTTTCTTGGGCTTGGAGGTGTCTTTCCCTTGAGCGCTAGGTAACATTTGGGCCAACAACTTGTTGGCCACTTGTGGGTCTTTGAAATAGACGTCAAACAGCTGTCTAAAAACATCCAGATCTTCTTGTCTTGAGATCAAAACACTTTCTAGTGCGTAGGACAAGTCTTCTTTGTGGGCAAGACCCACAAGACGCGCAGACGCCACACTGAGGGCCATGCGAGAGCTGTCAACAGGCACGCCAGCGCGCCTTAGGGCTCTGGCAAAGCCCAAGATGTTTTCTGGCCACTTACCCGTTCTTACATCACCCAATTGCATGCATGACCACCTTGGGGACTAGGACAAAGAAGCTTCATCCACTGGCGCTAAAAGCTCCTTCATCAAAGGCTCAAGGGCGGCCAAATCTTCGCGCTGCTTGAATAAAATGCCAGCCGTATCAGACACCACCTCTGGATCGATGATCAATGTATCCAAAGACACCAAAGCACGGGCCCACTCCACGCTTTCAGCAATGCCTGGTGCACGCGTAAAAGCGCTGACAAAGGGTGCTGAACGAAGACGGTCGACAAAGGTCGCCACTTGCTGCGACAAATCCTCGCTGGCATGGGGGACTTGACGACGCAAAATCGCCAACTCTCGCTCCCGCTCTGGGTAATCCATCCAATGGTACAAACATCGGCGCTTGACCGCATCGTTGAGCTCTCGGGTCCTGTTGCTGGTCAATATCGTGACCGGTGTGACGCACGCCTTGATGGTACCCAACTCAGGAATGCTCACTTGGAACTCACCCAAGTATTCCAACAAAAAAGCCTCAAAGGGCTCATCGGCTCGATCCACTTCGTCGATCAACAAAACCGCACCTGGAGCTGGGGCGCGCAAGGCCTTGAGCAAAGGGCGCTCAATCAAGTATTTTTCTTGGTACACCTCTTGCTCGACATTGGAGAGCTGATCGTGTGCACTGGCCGCTCGCATGTGCAACATTTGAGCCGTGTAATTCCACTCGTACAAAGCCTCACGAAGCTCCAAGCCGTCATAACACTGCAAGCGCACCAAAACTCGCCCAAGAGCCAAGCTCAAAGCCTTGGCCAGCTCAGTTTTTCCTACACCCGGGTCTCCCTCTAGGAGCAGTGGCCTTTGAAGTTGGAGCGCCAAAAACACAGCCGTTGCTAGACGACGATCTGCTTCATACCCCTCAGCTCGAAGTGCCTCAATCAAGGCGTCAACAGAGATCATCCAAGTAAGATCTTCACAGCACGTTGGGTTTGTACACTGATCAAATTCGCTCTGTATTTAGCGCTTGCATGGATATCGGTGTTCAAGTCGGCCTCATCGATTTTCACACTGGCGGCTGACTCTACGCTAAAACTCTTGTTCAAAGCCTCCTCGAGTCCGTGGTGGCGAAAAACCCCTTGTGAGCTCGCCCCAGTGACGGCCACACGAACACCTGAGCTGGTTTGAGCCAAGAAAACGCCAACCATGGCGAAACGAGAGGCTTGTTGTTTGAATTTGAGGTAGACCGCTTTTTTAGGAATTGGAAACGAAATCGACTTGATCAACTCACCGGATTCCAGCGCCGTGGTGAACATGCCATGAAAGAAGTCCTCGGCTTGAATGGATCGATGATCGGTGTGAACGGTTGCACCTAAAGCCAAGACCGCGCTTGGGTAGCAAGCGGCTGGATCGTTGTTGGCCACAGAGCCTCCCAAAGTCCCCATCGCACGCACTTGCTTGTCGCCTATTTGCCCAGCCAATTCAGCCAAGGCTGGAAGATGACTTTTGACCAAGTCACTTTCAGCGACTTGGGCGTGCTTGACCATGGCACCGATGACGATCGATGAGCCCTCCAATTTGATGTCTTTTAACTCAGCGATTTTTGACAAATCGACCAAAGTCTCGGGACTGCTCAGGCGCTGCTTCATTGAAGCGAGCAAGGTTTGTCCACCAGCCAAGGGTTGAGCCCCCGCTTTGATCAATTTTGAAGCATCTGACAGGCTTGCTGGACGTTCATAAGTAAATGCGTACATGTTAAATTTCTCTCTTTATCAATAGGTGTAATGTTATCTTAAATCTTCAAACCTTTGCAGCCTGAATGGCACGCCAAACACGATGGGGCGTTGCGGGCATGTCCAAGTCTTTCACCCCAAGAGGTGCCAGGGCATCTAAAACGGCATTGATCACGGCCGGTGGCGAACCAATGGCCCCAGCCTCACCACACCCTTTGGTTCCCAAGGGGTTGTGTGTACAAGGCGTGCAAACATGTCCAATTTCAAAATGCGGAAAGTCATCAGCTCGGGGCATCGTGTAATCCATGAAGGAGCCACTGAGCAACTGCCCACTTTTTGAATCGTAAACGCAACTCTCAAGCAGCGCTTGGCCAATGCCTTGGACCAAACCACCATGGATTTGCCCCTCAACGATCATGGGATTGATGATGGTTCCAAAGTCATCCACGGCGGTGAACCGGTCCACGCGAACCTCACCGGTTTGAGGGTCCACTTCCACTTCACAAATGTAGGTGCCCGCGGGAAATGTAAAGTTCGTTGGATCATAAAACGCTGTCTCGTTCAATCCAGGCTCGAGCTTGTCAAGAGGGTAGTTGTGCGGCACATAGGCCGTCAAAGCCACCTGCCCAAAAGTGACCATCTTATCGGTCCCCTTGACCCTGAACTCGCCGTTGGCAAACTCAATATCGGTGTCACTGGCCTCAAGCAAATGAGCTGCAATTTTCTTCGCTTTGGACTCGATCTTGTCCAGCGCCTTCATGATCGCAGCGCCCCCCACCGAAATGGAGCGAGAACCGTAGGTCCCCATACCAAAGGGCACACGACCCGTGTCGCCATGAACCACATCGATTTGGTCCACCGCCATGCCTAAACGAGCGGCCACCACTTGTGCAAAGGTGGTTTCATGTCCCTGGCCGTGACTGTGAGAGCCCGTGAACACTGTGACACTTCCCGTGGGATGAACCCGGATCTCGCCACACTCAAAAAGCCCAGCACGAGCGCCCAACGCACCAGCAATGTTGCTCGGAGCGATGCCGCAAGCTTCAATGTAGCTAGAGTAACCGATGCCCCTTAATTTGCCTTTGGCTTTGGAGGCGGCTTTTCGGACTTCAAAACCAGAGACATCGGCCTTTTTCTGTGATTCGTTCATGCACGCATGAAAGTCTCCAATGTCATACTGCAAGGCCACAGGCGTTTGATAAGGAAACTGCGTGATGAAGTTGCGTTTCCTGATCTCATCTTGCGTGCGCCCGGTCTCCCAAGCAGCACGGCTCACCAACCTCTCTAGCAAATAAGTGGCCTCAGGCCGTCCCGCTCCGCGGTAGGCATCAACGGGGGCCGTGTTGGTGAACCAGGCATCAACCTCCACATACACTTGCGGGGTCTTGTATTGCCCAGCCAGCAACGTGGCGTACAAAATGGTGGGGACAGCCGTTGAAAACGTTGACAGATAGGCGCCCATATTTGCATCGGTCTTGACCCTGAGCGCCAAAAAATTCCCCTCTGCGTCCAAGGCCAATTCACCATGACTGACATGATCTCTTCCATGGGCATCGCTTAGGAAGGCCTCGTTGCGATCGGCCGTCCATTTGATGTTTCGATTGATTTTTTTCGAGGCCCAAGTCAAGCACACGTCCTCGGCGTACAAATAAATTTTAGAACCAAAACCGCCCCCCACGTCAGGCGCAATCACCCTGACCTTGTGCTCAGGCAACCCCATCACAAAAGCGGTCAATAAAAGCCGCTCCACATGTGGGTTTTGGTTGGAGACATACAAGGTGTATTCATCACTGGCTCTGCTGTAAGAACCAATCACAGCCCGGGGCTCCATCGCGTTGGGCACCAAGCGGTTGTTGATCAAGTCAAGGCTTGTGATGTGCGCGGCTTTTGCAAAGGCGATATCGACTTGCGCTTTGTCGCCAATGGCCCAATGGTAACAATGGTTGTCTGGAGCTTGTTCGTGCAGTGCTGGGTGTTTTTGGCTGACATCTCTCACGGAGCCCACATCCACAATGGCCTCCAGCACTTCATAATCCACCTGTACTTTTTCTGCAGCATCGCGGGCTTGCTCAAGGGTTTGCGCAACCACCATGGCCACATGATCGCCCACATACCGAACCCGATCCAAAGCCAAAATAGGGTGAGGGGGCTCCTTCATCGCTTGTCCATCGGTGCTGGTGATGAGCCACCCACAAGGCAATCCATTGATCTTATCGGCAGCGACGTCTTGACCCGTAAACACCTTGATCACGCCAGGACTGGCCAAGGCTTGGGTCACGTCAACGTGCTTGACTTTCGCATGGGCATGCGGAGAGCGAACAAAAAAAGCATGCGTGAGGTTGGGCAATTCAATGTCATCGGTGTATTGGCCAGCACCGGTTAAAAACCGATAGTCCTCTTTGCGAAGCACGGACTCACCAATGTGAGGTAATTTTGAGAAATCAGATGCACCCATGTTTTTGTCTCCATCCATTTAATTATTTCAATATGTTCAGCCGCCTACTTGTTCAAATACTTGATCCATCTGTATCCATCAGACCTATGGACTTTGGGAAATTTAAAAAACCAACACCGCCCTGTTGAACGCCAAGATCAAAACCACGACCTTTGATCAAGCCGCTCACTTGGCCATCGACTGCGCACCCATTTGCACAGCTTTCACGATGTTTTGATATCCCGTGCAACGGCACAAATTGCCCTCCAACTGTTCACGAATTTCTGTCTCAGTTGCGTTGGGATGGCGTGTGCACAAATCCAAAGCACTCATGACCATGCCAGGGGTACAAAAGCCGCATTGCAAACCATGGCACTCTTTAAAAGCCGCCTGCATGGGATGCAGCGTGCCATCTTCACTGGCCAATCCCTCAATGGTGGTGACATGGGCGCCTTCAACTTGAGCCGCAAGCACGTTGCAAGACTTGAGACTTTTTCCATCCACCATGACCGTGCATGCGCCACACTGAGCCGTATCACACCCCACATGGGTGCCGGTCAAATGTAGGGTCTCTCTGAGCGCTTGAACCAACAACGTGTTGGCAGGCACATCCATCTCGACGGCTTTGTTGTTCACTGTGAACTTTAAATGCATAATTTTCTCCATTGGTGTTGAATCAACGCATCCCTCATCATTCAAAAAATTTCAAAGAGTGCGTATAGGCTTTACCCTAGTTTGCAAAATACGATGGGTCAAGTTGGTGGTCAATTTTAGGCAAAAAGACGCCAACTCCATCCCGATGGGCATCAGAACCATTTTGCACGAAATTGGTCCTTTGGGGTCAATAACTTCAAAATATCAAACTGGGCAATGACTTTTTTGAAGTCTCGGGTGCCCTCTTTTCACCCATGAACCCCTTGGCCGCGAAAGCACCCTCGACCTCACGCCTTCGAGACCTCAACTTGGGGCCTCAACATCATCTGCCAGGGTTTTGCTCCAAACGCCCACTTGACTTGCAAAAAAATAGAATCTTGTCTCGTCAATTATTTTTCTCTTCAGACAAGGTTAATATAGGGGGTTGCCGAAAAAATGACCCCGCCTAGCTCACCCGTTCAAACACTTGCTTGAAGACCCTGAATGGGGTTCTGGATTCATCTACACGGAAGTTGACCCATGAATGCATTGTTGAATTTATCTAAATTCATTGACTCCGCCAGCGAAAAGCTCAGTCGAATAGGTACATTTTGCGTACTGGCCGCTGCGTTTGTATCTGCCGCGAATGCTATTGTTCGTTATGGCTTTGATATCAGCTCCAACGCGTGGCTTGAAATTCAGTGGTACTTCTTTGCAGCAACCGTGATGCTCGGCGCCCCCTATGTGCTTCAACTCAATGAGCATGTACGAGTTGACTTGATCTACAGCAAACTGAGCCCCAAAGCAGCGGCCCGTTTGGATTTGATGGGCTTGTTTCTTTTCCTGTTTCCCGTGATGGGCTTCATGGCTTGGCTGAGCTGGCCCTTGTTTTTAAAAATGTTTTTAAGTGGAGAGCTGTCTGCCAACGCTGGAGGATTGGTTCGCTGGCCGGCCATGCTCCTGTTACCGCTTGGCTTTGCTTGGATGTGCTTGCAAGGACTGAGCGAAGTCATCAAACGCATTGCATTTTTAGCTGGCCATGCCGAGCTTGATTTGCATTATGAAAAACCCATGCAGTAAGGAGCGGCACAACCATGGAGATGCAAAACTTCGCGCCGATCATGTTTGGCTTGTTGGTGATCGTGATGGTCATTGGTTTTCCGGTCGCTTTTTCTCTTTCCGCTTTAGGCCTGGGATGTGGACTGTTTGCCATTCAAATGGGTTGGTTTCCGGCCTCCTTTATGGCCAACTTGCCCTTGAATGTGTTTGGTATTCTTAGCAACGATCTCTTGTTGGCCATTCCCTTTTTTACCTTCATGGGTGCCGTGCTTGAGAAATGCGGATTGGCCGAGGACATGCTGGACTCCATGGGTCAATTGTTTGGCACCGTCAAAGGAGGGCTTGGTTACTCGGTCATCATTGTGGGCTTTATTTTGGGCGCCATCACGGGCACTGTGGCAGGTCAAGTGATTGCCATGGCGATGATTTCTCTTCCGGTCATGATCCGCTACGGCTACAACATGCGGTACGCAACAGGCGTGCTGGCGGCTTCTGGGACGATCACGCAATTGGTTCCCCCCTCCTTGGTCTTGATCGTCATGGCCGACCAATTGGGCCGCTCGGTGGGTGACATGTACAAAGGTGCTTGGGGGCCTTCGATCCTTCAAGTGGGCATCTTTGCACTCTACACGTTTGGGCTTGGCGTCTTCAAGCCGTCTCACGTTCCAGGCATTCCTATGGAAGCGCGAACGCTTTCGGGTTGGCCCCTTTGGTACAAGTGCTTAAAAGGCATCATCCCGTCTGCCGCTTTGATTTTCACCGTCCTTGGCTCCATGGGTGGATTGCCTGGGATCAAGGTGGCCATTGCCACACCCACCGAGGCTGGAGCCATGGGCTGCATGGGCGCCTTGATCTTGGCGGCCATTCACCAAAGACTGAGTTTGCAGCTGGTTTGGCAGGCGATGAACAGCACCATGCGATTGACGGCCATGGTGGTGTTCATTTTGATAGGCTCTAGGGTCTTCTCCATGGTGTTCCAAGGTGTTGATGGATCCAAGTGGGTCGAGGACATGCTGAGCAATCTACCGGGCGGTCAAGTTGGCTTTCTGTTGGTGGTCAATGCCTTCATCTTCTTTTTGGCTTTTTTCTTGGACTTCTTTGAAATTGCTTTCATCATCTTGCCGCTCTTGGGGCCCGTTGCGAATAAATTGGGCATTGACTTGGTGTGGTTTGGCGTGCTTTTATGCGTGAACATGCAAACGAGTTTCATGCACCCGCCTTTTGGATTTGCGCTTTTTTACCTCAGAGGCATCTCAGACACTTTGTTCAAAGAGGGACGCATTCCCAAGCCGATTTTGTCTAAAGACATCTATTTAGGCGCTATACCCTGGGTGCTCATGCAATTGGTGTTGGTGGTGATTGTGATCTTTGTGCCTGAAAGTGTGACCCTCTTTTTGGACAAGGAAGAAAAAATCGATTTGGACAAAGTGGTCATTGAGATGCCTCTCGAGACGGACAACGCTTCATCAACAGACGAGGACAACCCTTTTGCAACACCAGGTCAAAAAGGCTCTGAGACCCCCACCAAACAGAGCGAGGACGATGAGCAAAAGCGCATGGAGGAGCTCTTCAACATCAAAAAGTAAGGTCTGCCGCGTTCGGACATGGATCAAGAAAAAGTCAAAAAAAACCCTGATCTCACCGCCTCAAGCCGAAGAGATCAGGGTCTTGGAGGGTCTTTTAGCGCAAGGACACCTAGCTTGGGTGCTTGCCAAAAGACGCCTTGGGCGCTTTACAGTTTTTGTGCCTGCATGAAGCGATCAAATTCTGCCTCGGTGAAGCGGAACCATAAATTTTGCTCGGATCTGAACTTCAACCACTCCGTGTAGACTTTCTTCCAATTTTCATTTTTGGAAGCAATCTCTTCATACAAACCCATCGCCTCCTTGTAAGCGAAGTTCATGACATCTTTGGGAAACGCTTTTAACTTGGTGCCTGAACCCACGAGTTGCTTCAAAGCCGCCGGATTGTGCGAGTCGTATTTGGCCTGAATGTTCACGTGAGCAACCGTGGTTGCCGCCTCCAAAATGGCCTTGTTTTCTGAACTCAATGCATCGTAGGCTTTGTTGTTGACAAACAAATCCAACTGTGGGCCACCCTCCCACCAGCCAGGATAGTAATAGAAAGGCGCCACTTTGTTAAAGCCCAGCTTCAAATCGTCGTAGGGTCCTATCCACTCGGCCGCGTCAATGGTGCCTTTTTCCAACGAGGGGTAAATGTCTCCTGCAGGAAGACTTTGGGGAACGACGCCAATTTTCTCCATCACTTTTCCACCGAGTCCACCCCCCATGCGCATCTTCAAGCCTTTCAAGTCAGCAAGCCCTTTGACCTCTTTTCTGAACCACCCTGCCATTTGGGCTCCCGTGTTGCCCATGGTGAAATTGACCATGTTGTACTTGGCATAGAACTCCCGCATGAGCTTGCCACCAGCTCCATCAAACATCCAAGCCGTTTGCTGCCTGGAGTTCAAACCAAAAGGAATGCCGCATCCCAGAGCAAAGGTCTCGTCTTTTCCGGTGAAGTAGTACGCAGCAGTATGGCAACACTCAACAGAGCCTTGCTGAACACCGTCCACGACGCCAAAGGCCGGCATCAACTCGCCTGGGCCATGAAGGGAGATTTCAAACTTGCCACCCGACATGTTTTTGACCTCTCGGGCAAAGACCTCTGAGCCTCCGTACAAAGTGTCCAAGGACTTAGGGAAACTTGAAGCCAGACGCCAACGAACCGTGGCTTGGGCGTGTACAGCAGGCGCTGCACCTGCGGCCAAAATTCCAGCAACACCAGCATGTTTAATAATTGCACGACGGTCCATGTTTCACCTCATATGAAAAAATAAAAAGTTCTTTGAACAACACTCAGATTAGAAATTTTATGCCAGCAGCACCAGCTCCAAGCACGGGTTTACCCGTCAAGATGCGTCCGATCTGGAAAGCATCCCAAGCTTCAACTCACCAACTTGAGACCATTGGGAGCGTCTGCAGGCTTGGATGCGCTGATGGGCTTGGAGAGCAAGGCGTTGAATCTGGCCAAAATGCTGGCTTCAATACCCACTGCATCCAAGCCCTCCAGGGCCATCAATTTGGCAGGGTCCCCATGCTCGGTGAATTGGTCCTTCAAGCCAAGCATCAACACAGGCTTGAGCAGGCCAGCCGTTTGCAAAGCTTCAAGGACCGCACTACCGCACCCCCCCATCAATGCACTGTCTTCCAAGGTCACCAAGGCCTCATGCTCTTTTGCAGCTGACAACAACAAGTCCAAGTCCAATGGTTTGGCCCAACGCATGTTGAGCACCGTGAGGTCGAGTTGTTCAGCAACTTTCAATGCAGGGTACAGCAAGGGTCCAAAAGCGACGATGGCAATTTTTTGACCCGCTCTCTTGAGCTCGCCTTTGCCAAAAGGCAAAGCGGTCAACTCACGCTCGGGCGCTTTTCCAACGCCTGAGCCCCTGGGATACCTCACAGCCACACAGTGATCTTGTTCAAACGCGGAGGTCAAAAGTGCTCGCGTCTCGGCCTCATCGGCCGGTGTTGCGATGCTCACATTGGGCACACATCTCAAGAAAGGAATGTCAAAGATGCCCGCATGGGTCGCACCATCGGCGCCCACAATGCCTGCTCTGTCCAAGGCCAACACCATGGGTAGTTTTTGCAAGGCCACGTCGTGAATGAGTTGATCGTAGGCACGCTGCAAAAAAGTCGAATAAATGGCCACCACGGGCTTGAAACCTTCGCAGGCCAAACCTGCCGCAAACGTCAAGGCGTGTTGCTCAGCGATGCCCACATCAAAGTACCTGCTCGGAAAGCGGCGCTCAAACTCCACCAAACCAGAACCTTCGCGCATGGCAGGCGTGATGGCAATGAGTCTTGAGTCTTGCTGTGCCATGTCACAAACCCAGTCCCCAAAGACCTGCGTGAACGTCTTTTGCGAGGGTGTGCTTGGCGGCACGATACCCACAGCGGGGTCGAATTTACCAGGGCCATGGTAAGTCACGGGATCCTTTTCTGCCAAGCCGTAGCCCTGTCCTTTTTTGGTCACCACGTGCAAGAATTGAGGTCCACTGAGTTGCCGAATGTTCTCCAGTGTGGGCACCAAAGAGTCCAAATCGTGCCCATCGATGGGTCCAATGTAATTGAACCCAAATTCTTCAAAAAGAGTCGCAGGCACGACCATGCCTTTGGCGTGCTCTTCAAACCGACGGGCCAACTCAAACAAGGGTGGAGCACTTTTGAGCACTTGCTTGCCCACTTCTTTGGCAGCAGCATAAAACCGCCCACTCATGAGTTGGGCCAAGTACCGATTCAACGCACCAACGGGCGGACTGATCGACATGTCGTTGTCGTTCAAGATGACCAATAAATTACCCTTGGCGACACCCGCGTTGTTCATCGCCTCAAACGCCATGCCTGCGGTCATGGCACCGTCTCCAATGATGGCCACGCAGCGGCGATCCTCACCTCTCAAATAGGCAGCACTTGACATGCCCAATGCAGCAGAGATACTGGTCGACGAGTGCGCCGTGCCAAACGCATCGAACTCGCTTTCCTCTCGCCTAGGAAAACCACTCAAGCCTCCCAACTGCCTGAGCGTGGACATGCGCTCGCGCCGACCCGTCAAAATCTTGTGCGGATAGGTTTGATGACCCACGTCCCAAACCAAGCGGTCATAAGGCGTATTGAACACGTGATGCAGAGCAAGGGTGAGCTCAACCGTTCCCAAATTGGAACTCAAGTGTCCGCCCGTCTTGGAAACACTGTCCAAGAGAAATGCTCTGAGCTCATGCGCCAAGCTTTTGAGTTGAACGCGAGACAATCGCCTCACATCGGCCGGGCCATCAATGGTACTCAATAGATCGGTCATATCAACTCTTTCTCTTTATCACCAAATCGGCCAAGGCACCCAAGGCACGCACGTCTTTCAAACCCGTCGCCAACAAAGCCTCATGGGCCTGTTGATGCAAGGTTTGCGCATGAGCTTGTGCCCCATCCAAACCCAACAAAGACACAAAGGTGGGCTTGTCATGGGCAGCATCTTTGCCCACTGTTTTACCCAAAGTTTGCGTGTCCGATACCACGTCCAAAATATCGTCCACGACTTGAAATGCCAGGCCAAGGGCGTTGGCATAGGTCAAGAGCGAGGTCTGCAAAGACTCGCTCAACGCCCCTTCATGTGAGCACGATGCCCCCATCATCACCGAGGCTTGTAGCAACGCACCCGTTTTCATGGCGTGCATGGCCTGCAACTGCGCTTGTGTCAAGACGACACCGACACTTTGCAAATCAACGGCCTGACCACCCGCCATGCCCGCATGGCCTGCAGCTTGGCTCAAAAGCTTGCAAAGAAGGGCTTGCACTCGAGATGGGACCAAGCTTTCGCTTGGCGTCAAGATCTCAAAGGCCAGAGCCTGTAACGAGTCCCCACATAGCAAAGCCATGGCTTGGCCAAACTTCACATGAACCGTCGGTTGTCCTCGCCTGAGCACATCATCGTCCATGCAGGGCATGTCATCGTGAACCAAAGAGTAAGAATGAATGAGCTCGCAGGCACAAGCGGCTCTCAAAGCGGCCTGATCCAGACAAGGACTTTCATGGCCGACCTCACCAAGCAATCGCATGCTGTGTCTCGCGGCCAAACACAAAAGTGGACGCAAACGTTTACCCCCGCCGAGTGCCGCATAACGCATGCTCGAACCAAGACTGCCCCCGATTTCATGGGGCACCCACAGATCCAAAGACTGCTCAATCAAAGCCAATTGCTGATGAGACCATGCTTGGAAATCAAACGCCTTCATCTCGCTCATGTCAATTGTTTTCCGTCCAAGTTTTCAAATGCCCTTCATCCAAAACTTTAATCTGGTCTTCAATTGAAGTTAACTTTTCACGACAAAACTTCAAAACAATCGCGCCGCGTTGATACGCTTGCAACAACTGATCCAAAGGCAGCTGGGAGGACTCCATTTGTTGCACCAACTCTTCCAATTCCTGCACAGCCAGTTCGTAGGTCACAGGCAAATCATCCATCTTGGGGCTGGCATTACTTTTGGCCATGTGAATCCCCTTGAAGCGGGCCATCCGCCACGCCACGTGTTTGCATTAAAAATTGAGCAGGCATAGGTAATTAATTAAAAAGTTTACACAGAACCGTCTATGAAAAACACATGTTAAAGCATCCGCTCGTCGCTTCGACCGGATATTGAATTTGAGCCTTGAATTTCAAAGTTTATTTCTATCTTAAATCAGCGACCTCAGCGCCATGGCGCCCATGCGTGCAAAAAAACCACAATTGATCTTGCTCAAAAAAAGAAGTCGACTTGCAACTTCTCTAGCTTTCTTGGGAAAAAAATGACTTTCCAAAACGGATTGAACACTTTCGACCCCAAAGATGCTTTAAAAATATATAATTGTCAGTTCCCTCCGGAATTCCCGGTTTTTCTATTCTCCCTGTGGGGAGTCTTTAGGTCAGGTCCCTATGTCTGATTTAAGTCTTCAACTGCAGCAGGCATCAAGCCAACTTCCAGTCGATAGCTATTTTGATCTAGCGCTTTACCAGCGCGAGATGGATGTACTCTTTGCCAATGGACCCAAATACGTTGGTCACGAACTGTGTGTGCCCCATGTAGGCGATTACTACGCCCTTGAACATGAGGGGCAGGGTCGCGCATTGGTCAGAACCCCTCAAGGCATTGAGTTGATCTCCAACGTCTGTCGCCACCGTCAAGCCCTGATCTTGAAAGGTCAAGGCAATTTGCATGACAACCAACAAGCCTCAGGCGGCAACATTGTGTGTCCCTTGCACCGCTGGACTTATTCACAATCGGGGCAATTGCTCGGTGCACCTCATTTTTCGCAAGATCCTTGCCTGAATCTCACGAACTACCCGCTACAAAGTTGGAATGGCCTGCTGTTTGAGCGCAACGCAAAAGACATCCATCAAGATTTGGCCAACATGGGTCCCAAGGAGGCGCTGGGCTTTGAGGGCTATAAATTGGCCAAAGTTGAACTGCATGAGTGCAACTACAACTGGAAAACCTTTGTGGAGGTCTATCTCGAGGACTATCATGTTGGCCCTTTCCATCCCGGTCTTGGACAATTTGTGGAATGCGAGGACTTGCGATGGGAGTTCAAGCCAGAGTATTCGGTTCAAACGGTGGGCGTTGCCAACCAACTTCGACAGTCCGGAAGTGCCATTTATGAAAAATGGCAAAAGGCGTTGCTCAACTATCGCGGCGGAAAAGTTCCCACACAGGGAGCCATTTGGCTCACCTACTACCCTCACATCATGGTGGAGTGGTACCCCCATGTGCTGACCGTGTCAACGTTGTGGCCCATGGGTCCTCGAAAAACACTCAACAAAATTGAGTTTTTCTACCCAGAAGACATCGTCGATTTTGAGCCCGAATTTGTTCAAGCTCAACAAAGCGCTTATATGGAAACCTGCGCTGAAGACGATGAAATCGCCGAACGCATGGATGCGGGTCGTTGGGCTCTTTTTCAAAGAGGACAAAATGAAGTAGGCCCTTATCAAAGCCCCATGGAAGATGGCATGCAGCATTTTCATGAGTGGTACCGCCAAAAGCTGAAGTTCACCGATCGGTGACTCGCGTGGGTGGCGGTCCAGCCATGGCTCAGTTTTGATTTTTTCAGCCCCCAAAAGATCCCAAAACAATCCCAAAACAATGACTTATTTTGATGACCTGATCAGCGCAGAAGAGTTGCTGACCCTGATGCCTTCGGCGGGTGAAACGTCAAAAGGGAAACCGCCCTCGGTGGTCATCTTTGACGTCAGTTACGACTTGAACGACGCCAACTGGGGTCGCACCGCCTACGAGCAGTTGCACATGGCACACGCACATTTTGCCGATTTGGGTTTGGATTTGAGCGAATCAAATCCCCAAATGGCCATCAATGGCGGTAGGCACCCCCTTCCCAGTCGAGAGAATTTTGCTCAATGGCTTGGACGTTTTCACATCCACAGCACGACGCAAGTGGTGGTCTACGACCGAAACCAAAACAACTTCTGCGGCCGTCTTTGGTGGATGCTCAAATGGTGTGGCCATGCGCATGTGGCTGTTTTGGATGGCGCTTTGAAGTCATGGCTGGAGCGACAAGGTCCAACCGACTGCTTCATCCCCCAAAAAGTCTCGGCTCAGCCAAACAGGGAGCCCTTGGCTTTTCAATTGTCGCCTCCTTTGCTACAACTCAAAACCATCGATGAAGTGTTCAAAGACCTTGGCGGCCCTCATCAAACACTCATCGACGCAAGAGGTGCACCTCGTTTCCTAGGGCTACAAGAGCCCTTGGACCCTGTTGCGGGTCACATCCCTGATGCGCTCAACAGGCCGTTCATGGAGAACTTCAATGAGCAAGGACTGTTCAAAAGCAAATCGCAATTGCGTGAAGAATTCTTGCGCCTGCTGAGTGGCCATGAGCCCTCCAGTGTTGTTCATCAATGTGGCAGTGGTGTGAGCGCAGTGCCCAACCTCTTGGCCATGCACTTGGCTGGACTGGGAGACAGCGTGTTGTATGCAGGCAGTTGGAGCGAATGGTCTCGAACCCCTGGCATGCCGGTCTCAAAATGAAGCTCAGGACGGTTCATGTCAAGCGCTTGATGGCTCAAGCATGAGCCCTTCAATGAAAAAATATTTGCGTCAAATTCACCAAAGCCATGCCTGAAAACAACCATAAAATCTGGTGCACCGTGGCTTGGGCGCTCAAGCGTTTTTGCAATTGAGGGATGAGGTCGGCCAAGGCCACATACAAATAACTGCTGCTGGCGATGCTGAGCATGAAGGGCACCCAAGATTCGCGCCCCTCCAGCAATGCGTAGGCCATGACGCCTCCAACGGTGCTCACCAGCCCCGAGAGCGACAGTTTCAGCAAGGCTTGGTTTTTAACACTCCCCGAATTGGCCAACACCGTCAAGTCCCCCATGTGATGAGGAATTTCATGGGCCAACACGGCCACGCTTGCAGCATACCCCAAGTTCAAATCGGCCATGAATGCGCCGGCCACCATGATCCCGTCCCCAAACGCATGCACACTGTCGCCGAGCAAGACCGACCAGCCCCCCACTTGCACATGGGCGTCATCGGCCTTTGAGTGCACATGGTGAGCATGCTCCTCAGGCACATGAGCATGCGCATGCGCATGCTCATGACCGTGGTGCCAAAGTTCCGCCTTGTCCAACAAAAAGAAAAAGATCAGACCCACCAACAAGGTCATGAACAAATGACTTGGCGACGCGCCAGACCCAAAGGCCTCGGGCAACAGATGCAAAAAAGCCGTCGCCAAGAGCGCGCCAGCGGCCAAGCTGAGCATGTGCTGCTGAAATCGGCTCAGCAAAGCTTTGGCCAACACATAGGCGACAAAAACACTGCCCACACCACAGATGAGGGTGCCGAAAATAATAGCCACCAACGTCAAGTCCATTGTCACCTCAAAGCCTCAGTATCCAAACACATCCAAGCCAACACCTTTGCGCTCAAAGCCACGCTTTGAACCAGTCCAAGGTCTGTCGCCAACCGTCCACGGCAGCCCCTTGAACGTAGGAACTCCGATAGTCGGCGTGAAACGCATGCCCCACACCTGGGTATATCACAAAACGACTGCGCTGCGCTGCATGGACACCCGAGCGACCCAAGGACTGCAATTTTTCTTGCATCTTTTGAATCGACCCCAAAGGGATGGAGGCGTCTTGGTCTCCATACAAACCCAAAACAGGCGCGCTCAAAGCACCCATGACATCCATAGGGTGCTTGGGCGAGTTGAGCGTCTGCTCTCCCGTCAAACGACCGTACCATGCCACCGCTGCTCGACACTTGCTTTGATGTGCCGCATAAAGCCACGCCATGCGCCCGCCCCAACAAAACCCATTGATGGCCAAACGATCCACGTCAAAGCCTTGCTGTTGCGCCCACCGCACACAAGCGTCCAAATCGGCCATGACCTGCTGGTCTGGCACTTTTTCAATGATCTCAGAAAGCAATTTTGACATTTGCGCATACTCGCTGGGATCTCCTTGGCGCGCAAACAACTCTGGCGCAAGGGCGCAATAGCCCGCTTGTGCAAATCGACGCGCCACATCGGCAATGTACTCGTGCACACCAAAAATCTCTGAGACCACCAGCACAACGGGCAAATTCAAGGTGTTGCTCGGTTTGGCCATGTAAACCGGAAACTTGAACCCATCACACTCCACCATCACCTCGGCGGTGTCCAAACCCGCAAAAGAGGTGTGGATCGCTGTTTGCGCCATCAAGGGGGATGCGGCCAAGGCGTACCCGACACCCAATGCCGTCTGAATGGCACGCCGACGCGTGCTCAAGCCTTCGCCCAAGCTCAGGCCCGCACGCCCATCATCGTGGTTTGAATTGAGTTTTTCATCCATACAAGACACCCCTTGATACAAGCTGTTCGACACTCAATGCGCCTGATCCCAATTCAAACCAAACCCCAATTCTGCAAGCAAAGGCACCTTCAGTGTGGCGACTTGAGCCATCAACTGTGGCACCTGTTCTTTCACCCAATCCAACTCCACCAAGGGCACCTCAAAGACCAATTCATCATGGACTTGCATGATGATTTTGGTCCTCAGACCTTTTGCATCAAGTTCGTTTTGAATTTTGATCATGCTCATCTTGATCAAGTCAGCTGCCGTGCCTTGCATGGGTGCATTGATCGCGGCGCGCTCAGAGCCTGAGCGACGTGGACCGTTGGGCGAATTGATTTCAGGCAAGTACAAGCGCCGACCAAAGACAGTTTGCACATAGCCCTTGGCTTTGGCACTGATTCGGGTCGACTCCATGTAGCGTTTCACCCCAGAGAAGCGGTCAAAGTAGCGTTCAATGTAGAGCTTGGCAGCAACGTTATCGATCCCCAAGGCCTTGGCCAAGCCAAAGGCACTCATGCCATAGATCAAGCCAAAGTTGATCACCTTGGCATATCGACGCTGCTCGGCACTGACCTCTTGTTGTAAGAGACCAAATATTTCTGCAGCTGTTGCGCGATGAACATCCACCCCTTCGTGAAAGGCTTTTAAAAGCGCCTCATCTTCACTGATGTGCGCCATGATGCGCAATTCAATCTGACTGTAATCGGCACTGGCAATCACGCATTCAGGCGGCGCCACGAAGGCCTCTCTGACTCGACGCCCCTCAGGCGTTCGAACTGGAATGTTTTGTAAATTAGGATCGTTGCTGGACAAACGACCCGTGACGGCCACCGCCTGAGCGTAATGGGTGTGAACGCGCTGTGTGGTCGGATTGATCAGTGTGGCCAGCTTGTCGGTGTAGGTGCTTTTGAGTTTGCTTAAACCACGGTGCTCTAAAATTTTAGCGGGCAGTGGAAAGTCCAAGGCCAACTTCTCCAGCACCTCCTCATCCGTGCTTGGCGCACCTTTGGCCGTTTTTTTAACAATGGGCAGGCCAAGTTTTTCAAAAAATATGTCACCAATTTGTTTCGGAGAATTGAGATTAAAAGGCTCCCCAGCCAGCGCATGGGCCTCCAACTCCAATTGATCAATGCGAGCACCCAATTGAGCACTTTGCAGCTCAAGTGTTTTGGCGTCAATCATCACGCCATTGCGCTCGACCCGGTACAAGGCCTCGCTGCTGTTGACCTCCAGCTGATAGATGAAGGAGAGCTTTTCATCCTCTTGAATTCTGGGCCACAAGACTTCATGCACTTCAAGCGTCATGTCCGCATCTTCGCAGGCATATTGCGTCGCCCGATCGATGGCGACTCGAGCAAATGGAATTTGATGAGCTCCCTTACCGCAAACGTCCTCATAGGACAAACCCGAGCGAGCCAAGTGCCTTTGCCCCAAACTCTCCAAGCCATGCGGGCGATGGACTTCAAGCACATAACTCTGCAGCATGGTGTCATGCACATAGCCATGAACCTCTATGCCGTGATTTGCAAAAACATGACGATCGTACTTGAAGTGTTGCCCCAATTTATGCGCTGAAGGATCCTCTAGCCAAGGCTTGAGTCGCTGCAAGACCTCTTGAATGTTCAATTGCGTTTGGCCAATTTCCAAATCGTGTCCCAGAGGAACATAGGACGCCGTGCCCGGGGTCGTGGACCAACTCAAGCCAATCAGCTGGGCCTTCAAAGCGACCAATGAGTCTGTCTCCGTGTCCAGACTGACCAAGGACGCACGCTTGAGCGACTCAAAAGAGCGTTCAAACTGCTCCCACGTGGTGATGCATTCATAGTGACGTTCTTGGATCAAGGACGGCTTGGGCGCTAGGTCTCCAAAGAGGTCTTGCCCCTCTTGCCCCTCTTGAGCGTCTTGACGCTCATGGCCAGCACTTGCTTGCTTTGGGTCCCAAGAGGGCGTCGATTGCTGGGAAGAGCCTTGAGGCGCGCCAAAGGTTTTGACCAAGCCTTTGAAGCCAAACCTTTCACAGAACTCCACCATGGCCGCAGACTGTGTTTCTGAGAACTTCAAATCCTGCATCTCAGGCAGATGGGGCAAATAGGCACTCAAATCACAATCGGTCTTGATGGTGACCAGCCTCTTGGCCATGGGTAGCCAATCCAAGCTGTTTCGCAAGTTCTCGCCCACCACACCCGTGATCTCCGCTGCGTTGGCGATCACTGCATCCAAGGAGCCATACTGGGTCAACCATTTGACCGCTGTTTTAGGCCCCACCTTGGGCACGCCAGGCACGTTATCGACCGAATCTCCCACCAAGGTTTGGTAATCAATCATCAGTTGAGGGGGTACGCCAAATTCTTTTTGCACACCTTCTATGTCGCGTTTTTTTTGGTTCATCGTGTCAAAGATCATGACACGTTCGTCCACCAATTGACTCATGTCTTTATCGCCGCTGGAGATCACGACCCTAAAGCCTTGTGCACTTGCAAGTTTCGACAGGGTGCCCAACACATCATCGGCCTCAACGCCTGGCACCGTCAACACAGGCCAACCGAGCAACTGAACGACCTCATGAATGGGCTCAATTTGACTGCGCAAATCGTCGGGCATGGCCGACCGTTGGGCTTTGTACTGTGGGTACCAGTCATCGCGAAAGGTTGGGCCTTTGGCATCAAACACGCAGGCTGCGAATTGCGTGGGGAAGTCTTTTTTCAGACTCTGCATCATGTTGATCATGCCCCGAATCGCCCCCGTTGCAGCACTGCTGGGGTCTGATGGCCTGGCACGTAAATCGGGCATGGCGTGAAATGCACGGTAAAGGTAACTCGAACCGTCAACGAGCAGGAGTAAGGGTTGATCTTCTTGCATGGGTGTATTTTGCCCTCTAAGAGAGAGCTCTAACCCAGAAAACGCGAAAAAATAAATGCTTTGCCCCATTTAAGGGCTAAAAATCAAGGTCTCTCCTCCTATCCAGGAATAACCCCTCTACAATCGACAGGCCGTTGAGTGCAAAAAAAGAGCAAAAAGACTGACCTGCAAGATGGTTGTCCTCGTTGGGTCCGGGTGATCAGCACAACAACTTTGCAATTCTCAAAATTAAAGTGCTTGTCTGGCGCACAAGATCCTCTTAACTTTTCATGTGTTTTTAAATGGCCGTCTTCACACAAGTCACACTCCAAGAGGCTCAGTCCCTGATCGATCAGTTGATGCTTGGGCAAGCTTTGGGGCTCAAAGGCATTGAAGGCGGCATAGAAAACACCAACTACTTCTTGGACTGCACGGGGTCAGACACGCAAGCCGCTGAGCCCCAGCGCTTTGTTTTGACCTTGTTTGAACGACTGGGCAAAGATGAATTGCCCTTTTACCTTCAATTGATGAAGCATTTGGCGAACAAAGGTATCCCAGTGCCAGACCCACAGGTCAACAAGCATGGGGAGTTGCTCTTTGAAGTCGCCGGTAAGCCTGCCGCACTGGTCAACCGCTTAAGAGGTCAAAGTCACCTCCACCCCAAGGTGAGCCATTGCACCACGGTTGCGAAGATGCTGGCGAAGATGCATCTTGCTGGCCAGGACTACGCCTTGATCCAACCCAATTTAAGGGGCTTGAATTGGTGGCTAGCGACGACGCCACTCATTTTAGAGTTCATGAGCGATGAGAACCAAGCCTTGTTGAAGCAAGAAATCGCTTTTCAAGCCAACCTGGCTCAAACTTCGCTTTATGCAAGCTTACCCAAAGGCGCCATTCATGCTGATTTGTTCAGAGACAATGTCATGTTTGAAGGTGACGAACTGACTGGTTTTTTTGATTTTTACTTTGCCGGTACCGACACCTGGTTGTTTGACATCGCTGTGTGCTTGAACGATTGGTGCATTGACCTGGATTCAGGCAAATTCGATCAAAATCGATTGCTCGCATTTTTAAAAGCCTACCAAACGGAGCGTCCCTTCACCAAGCAAGAAAGACGCTTGTTCAATCCGCTTTTGCGAGCAGCTGCTCTTCGATTTTGGATCTCTAGACTTTGGGACTTTCATCTCCCAAGACAAGCCAATCTTTTAAAAGCGCATGACCCCGAACATTTTGAACGCATCTTGAAACTAAGAGTTCAAAGCCCAGTCAGGGATGGTCTTTTTTAAACACCCCAAAACCTTACTTCTCTAACATTGACACCATGAAATTAAACATTGTTCCAGCCAAAACTGGCGCCCTTTGGGTCAAGCAGGGGGCCAGGACCTTTGTTCGTCAGCCTATTGCGCTGACTGGACTCTTTTTGATGTTCATGGCTTTGATGTCTTTGGTCTCCATGGTTCCTCTGATTGGCGGGGTCATTGGACTGATGCTCATCCCTAGCGCAAGCCTAGGTCTGATGGCGGGTGCTCAGGAGGCGTTGTCCGGTAAATTCCCAAGACCCATGACCCTTTTTTGCGCCTTTCGAGTTTCCAAAGACAAAACAAAGCAGATGCTTCTCTTGGGTGTGTTTTATGCCGCTGGGTTTTTGGTGTTGGCGGGCCTATCCGCCTTGGTTGATGGGGGTGGGTTTGCAAAGTTTTATTTGGTCGGGAGCACTTTGACCAAGGAGCTCATCTTAAAGAGTGATTTTCAACAAGCCATGTGGCTTGCACTTATTTTGTACATCCCATTTTCTAGCCTTTTTTGGCACGCTCCAGCCTTGGTGTTTTGGCACGGGGTGAGTGTACCCAAAAGCTTGTTTTTCTCAGGCTTCGCCTGCTTTTCAAATTGGAGAGCTTTTTTAATGTACACCCTGACATGGGCTGGCGTCTTTGCCTCTGTTGCTTTGGTCCTCGGGATGCTGTCAAGCTTGGGTGAAGAGTCTGCTTGGGTGAGTGACTTGCTGCTGCCCGTGATGCTGATCCTTGCATCCATCTTTTTCACCTCATCGCTCTTTAGCTTCAAAGACTGCTTTAGCTCTGAGACCATCCTGGCCTGATTTTTCAGTCAATGGGGGTCAGCTTTGCTAGCGAAAGAGCCAACCACTTGACCCCATGACGCGGGAAGTCCACTTGCGCTCTGGCATCCTCTTGCAGCCCTTCTAGCGCCAAAATTGTGCCTTCCCCAAACTTGTTGTGAAAGACCTTCAAACCCACTTTCATCCAACCATGCGGATCACTAGCGTCTGATTTGGCAGCACGCACCGGCAAGGCCTCCATGGAGGATTTGCGCATGCTAGAACTCGATGATCGGGCCCATTCAGGCGTGTAACCACTTGAAGCGTAGTTTTGCGAATGGGCGGCTCCGGCATAGCCTCTTGCATGTGAAGGAGCAACTGGTTTTTTAACGTTCACCCACTTCATGGTGTGCTCTGGCATTTCGTCAAAAAACCGACTTCTCATGTTGAAACGCGTCTGCCCATGCAGCATGCGTGTTTGTGCATGGCTCAAATAAAGCCGCTTTCTGGCCCTGGTCAGTGCCACATACATCAAGCGTCTCTCTTCTTCCAAGCCTTCAACCGTGTTCAGTGAATTCTCATGCGGAAACAAACCTTCTTCCAACCCGGTGATGAAGACACAATCAAACTCCAAGCCTTTCGCGGCGTGCACCGTCATCAATTGAACCGCGTCTTGCCCAGCTTGTGCTTGGTTGTCCCCTGCTTCCAAAGCCGCATGACTTAAAAAAGCAGCCAAGGGCGACAAGGTCTCTCCAGTATCAAAATTCACCCAACCCGAGGGCAACTCCTCGTCAACTGAGACCATGGCCTCAGACGATGTCGCGTTTGGGCTCCTTGGCGAGATCGGTTCAGCACCATCGATGTATTGATCCAAGCCCGATTGGGCTTGCACGAGCGTGCCTGGTGCATCCTTGCCAAAACCTTCTTGCATGACAAAACTTTCGGCCGCGTTGACCAATTCCTCCAAATTCTCAACCCTGTCTGCACCCTCTTTTTCAGTACGATAGTGTTCAATCAGTCCGCTGTGGTCCAGCACGAGCTCCATGATTTCTCTAAGCGTGAGGCCGCGCATTTGCTCGCGCATCACATCCATTTTGGCCACAAAGGCTTGTAAATTAACGCCCGCTTTGCCATTGACCCTCTCAACACAGGCATGAAGCGAACAAGCGCTTTGAGTCGCAACATCTTGAAGTTGCTCAATGGTGCGCGCTCCAATGCCTCTTGGTGGGAAATTAACCACTCTTAAAAAGGAAGTGTCTTCGTTGGGGTTTTCCATCAAGCGCAAATAGGCCAAGGCATTTTTGATTTCTGCACGCTCAAAAAACCTCAAGCCTCCATAAACTTTATAGGCCACAGATGCATTGAACAAGGCTGACTCAATGACACGACTTTGTGCGTTGCTTCTGTACAGAAGCGCAATATCTGAACGCTTGGACACACCAAGGTTTGAGTCATCCGAGGCATTTTGACCCTCTTTGAGCAGATGCCTTATTTCCTCCACCAGGCACTGAGCCTCTTCATAATCACTTGGATTTTCCAAAACCCGAACAAGTTCACCCGCGCCTTGGTCGGTGCGTAAATTCTTGCCCAAGCGCTGACTGTTGTGTTGAATCAAGGTGTTGGCAGTTTCCAAAATGGAGCCTGAACTGCGGTAGTTTTGCTCCAACTTGATTTGATGGCGAACACTGAACTCTCGCACATAGTCGGCCATGTTGCCCACCCTGGCTCCTCGAAAAGCGTAAATACTTTGATCGTCATCGCCAACCGCAAAAACAGCTGTATCGTCGCCACAAAGCATTTTGATCCAAGCGTATTGAAGACGGTTGGTGTCTTGAAACTCGTCAATCAAAACATGCTGAAAACGTCTTTGATAATGCGCTTTCAGTGCGGGGTTGTCTCTGAGCAACTCGTATGAGCGAAGCATCAACTCGGCAAAATCAACCACGCCTTCGCGGTTGCACTGGTCTTCATACAATTGGTACAACTCCACTCTTTTGACAGAGTCGGCATCGTTGACCGCTAGATCTTGAGGTCTTTTGGCATCCTCTTTTGCGCCTGCAATGAACCATTGCACTTGCTTGGGAGGAAATCTCTCTTCGTCCACACTGAATTGCTTACAAAGTCTTTTGATCGCTGAGAGTTGATCTTGCGTGTCCAAAATTTGGAAAGCCTGGGGCAAATTGGCCATCTTCCAATGTGCCTTGAGCATGCGGTGACAAAGACCGTGAAACGTACCCATCCACAAGCCCTTGACATTCAAGGGCAGCATGGACTCCAAACGGGTGAGCATCTCTTTGGCGGCCTTGTTGGTAAAAGTCACCGCCAGTAGACCTCCGGGCGTGATTTGCCCAGTTTGAAGCAAATAAGCAATGCGAGTGGTCAGAACTCTCGTTTTACCTGAACCTGCACCCGCCAAAATCAAAGCATGTTCATGGGGCAAGGTGACCGCACTCAGCTGCTCTGGGTTCAAGCCTTGCAGCATCCTCATGGAGACATTTTCTGAGGGCCACAATGGGCTTTGGTTTTCAGATGGTGAAAAACCATCGCTTGCAGGTGAAGTGCGGGGCTGTTCGTGGGGTGGAGTCATGGCCCTATTTTAGAGTCTCAAGCCCTTTTATACCTTGGCACAGGCAATTAAATTCAGGCGCGCTCTAAATTTAGTCCCAAAGATCAAAACTCAAGGGTAGAATAAATCACCGGGCCCAAGAATTCTTGCGCTCGGTTTTTTTTGGCTCCTTGTCTTTCTCTAGCGAGTCAATGAACACCGGCGCAAGCCCCAAGCGCTCACACAGATGAACTTTAACTAAGAGCTTGGCACATGGAAATCTTTGATTACGACAATATTCTTTTACTCCCACGCAAATGCCGCGTTGAGAGCCGATCCGAATGCGACACAGAGGTCACCCTAGGCACCAGGAGCTTCAAAATCCCGGTCGTCCCAGCCAACATGAAAACCGTGGTCAACGAAAGCATTTGTGAGTGGTTGGCACAAAATGGCTACTTTTATGTGATGCACCGGTTTGATTTGGACAATCTGGCTTTTGTCAAAAAAATGAAAGACAAAGGGCTCTTTTCCTCGATTTCACTTGGCGTGAAGCAAGCTGATTTTGATACCATTGATCAATTCGTTGCCCAATCACTCTCACCTGAATACGTGACCATCGACATTGCTCATGGACACGCAGACAGTGTCCAGACCATGATTCGCTACCTCAAAGAAAAGTTACCCCAAACTTTCATCATTGCTGGCAATGTAGGTACGCCTGAGGCCATCATCGATCTAGAGAACTGGGGCGCTGACGCAACGAAGGTCGGCATCGGCCCAGGCAAGGTCTGCATCACCAAATCTAAAACGGGCTTTGGCACGGGTGGCTGGCAATTGTCAGCCTTGAAATGGTGCGCACGTGTCGCCACGAAACCCATCATTGCTGACGGGGGCATTCGTGAACACGGAGACATTGCCAAAAGCATCCGCTTTGGTGCAAGCATGGTCATGATCGGTTCGATGCTTGCCGGGCACGAGGAAAGCCCAGGTCTCACTGTAGAGGTCGATGGCCTCAAATTCAAAGAGTACTATGGAAGTGCCAGTGACTTTAACAAAGGCGAATACAAGCACGTTGAAGGCAAACGCATTTTAGAACCCATCAAAGGCAAGTTAAAAGACACCCTCAAGGAAATGCAAGAGGATGTGCAAAGCTCCATTTCCTACGCTGGTGGGCTTAAATTGATGGACATCCGCAAGGTCAACTATGTCATTCTTGGAGGTGACAATGCGGGTGAACACTTGTTGATGTAAGGCAGGCGATAAACTTCTACAAAGCTCTATTCCAAAACCAACAAGCGCCTTCATCAAGGCGCTTGTTTTTTTCAGTGAGCTTTCAAGGACTCAAACCACCTTGAAGTCCCTACAAAAACCGATTCGCAAAGTCAGTCTTAAACCGACTCGGCGACTTTCTGATAGCTCTCAATTTGATCAAAATTCATGTAACGATAAATTTGAGCTGCACTGGAATTGATCACACCAATGTCGGCCAAATACTCTTGACGCGTCGGGATGCGACCCAATTTAGAGCAAATGGCGGCCAACTCAGCAGAGCCCAAATACACGAAAGTGTTCTTGCCCAAGCGATTGGGGAAGTTTCTGGTCGATGTGGACATCACTGTGGCACCCTCTTTGACCTGAGCTTGATTGCCCATGCACAAAGAACAACCTGGCATCTCCATTCTGGCACCCGCATTGCCAAAGACACCATAGTGGCCCTCTGCGGTCAATTGCTCAGCATCCATCTTGGTTGGTGGCGCCATCCAAAGTTTGACAGGAATATCTCGCTTGCCCTCTAGCAATTTGGACGCCGCACGGAAATGCCCAATGTTGGTCATGCATGAACCAATGAACACTTCATCAATCTTTGAGCCAGCCACGTCTGAGAGTGTTTTGGCATCGTCTGGATCGTTGGGGCAACAAACGATGGGCTCAACAATCTCAGCCAAGTCAATCTCAATGACCGCTGCATACTCGGCATCTTTATCGGCTTGCAAAAGTGTGGGGTTTTTAAGCCAGTCTTGCATGCCTTTGATGCGCCTGTTGATGGAGCGCACGTCTGAATAACCTTGAGCAATCATATTTTTGAGCAACACAATATTGCTGTTGATGTACTCAATGACAGGCGCTTTGTCCAAATGAACGGTACAACCCGCGGCCGATCTTTCAGCTGAGGCATCTGACAGCTCGAAAGCTTGCTCAACTTTCAACTCAGACAAGCCTTCGATTTCAAGAATACGTCCAGAGAAAATATTTTTCTTGTTTTGTTTCTCTACAGTCAACAAACCTTGTTTGATGGCGTACAAAGGAATCGCATGCACCAAGTCCCTCAAGGTCACGCCAGGTTGCATTTTTCCTTTGAAGCGCACCATCACAGACTCCGGCATATCAAGGGGCATGACACCCGTTGCGGCCGCAAAGGCCACCAAACCAGAACCAGCGGGAAAGCTGATGCCGATTGGAAAACGGGTGTGCGAATCGCCACCCGTGCCCACAGTATCGGGCAACAACATTCTGTTGAGCCATGAGTGAATGATGCCGTCACCGGGCTTGAGAGAAATGCCTCCACGATTGCTCATGAATTCGGGCAAATCGTGATGCATCTTCACATCCACGGGCTTAGGGTAAGCGGCCGTGTGGCAAAAAGATTGCATGACCAAGTCTGATGTAAAGCCCAAACAAGCCAAGTCTTTCAACTCATCGCGCGTCATGGGACCTGTTGTATCTTGTGAGCCCACAGAGGTCATCTTGGGTTCGCAATAAGTACCGGGTAAAACGCCTTGTTGCTCAGGCAAACCACAAGCTCTACCCACCATCTTTTGGGCAAGCGTAAAGCCCGTGGTCTTTTTAGCTGGTGAAACAGGCAACCTAAAGATGGTTGCGGGCGCAAGCCCCAAGCTTTCACGAGCTTTTGCGGTCAATGCACGCCCAACGATCAGGGGAATTCGACCACCAGCTCTCACCTCATCAAAAAGCACATCGCTTTTGATGGTGAACTCAGCAATGACTTGACCATCTTTTAAAGCTTTGCCTTCATAGGGTCGCAACTCAATGACGTCGCCCATGTTCATTTTGCTGACATCCAACTCGATGGGCAAAGCACCAGCATCTTCCATGGTGTTGTAAAAAATCGGGGCAATGCTGTTGCCTAGACAAACGCCACCAAAGCGCTTGTTGGGCACAAAAGGGATGTCCTCGCCCGTGAACCAAAGCACGGAGTTGGTGGCTGATTTGCGACTAGAACCTGTTCCAACCACATCACCCACGTAAGCCACCAAATTTCCCCTGGCTCTTAAATCCTCGATGAATTTGATGGGACCACGCTTGCCGTCTTCTTCAGGGGCAATGCCATCCCTTTTATTTTTAAGCATGGCCAATGCATGCAAGGGGATATCTGGGCGGCTCCATGCATCAGGGGCTGGGGAGAGGTCATCGGTGTTGGTCTCGCCTGTGACCTTAAAGACGGTGAGCTTGATGCTTTTGGGCACTTCGGGTCTTTCGACAAACCACTCGGCATCGGCCCAAGACTGAACAACCTCTTTGGCAAATGCATTGCCCTTCTCTGCTTTTTCCTTGACGTCATGGAACTGATCGAACATCAACAATGTTTTCTTCAGCGCTTGGGCGGCCACTTTGGCAACCGCCGCGTCATCGAGCAAATCAATCAAGGGCGTGAGGTTGTAGCCGCCAAGCATGGTACCCAAAAGTTCCGTGGCTTTCTCACGCGTCAACAAAGAGGTTTTTTCTGTTCCATGAGCTACCGCAGCAAGGTAGGATGCTTTGACTTTGGCTGCATCATCCACACCTGCTGGAACGCGGTGCGTCATGAGTTCAACCAGCGTGCTCTCTTCGCCCTTTGGGGGGGCTTTGAACAACTCCACCAATTGGGCTGTTTGAGCTGCTGATAAAGGCAATGGTGGAATGCCCAACGCATTCCTCTCTTTGGCGTGTTCACGATAAGCTTGTAACATTGTTTTTTCTCCTATAAAACTAAATTTCAATGATCGACTCTGGACATGGGTTCAAACAAACTGGGGGGTGGTGAAATCTTCTCTCGCATGGCCACAGCCTGCTGTCCTGGGCCTTGACAGTCATCGGCCATGCGTTGGCCCAATTTGCTGTTAAAAAGCATGGACTTGTTGGCCAACTGAATCCAAAGGGCTCCCGTCTTCAGATCTTCCAATTTAACCGCACCTGTTGGCGTCACGCTTGGCGTCATCAAGTACTTTTGTTTTTTGAGGGTCAATTGAAAGCGCCCAGGGGATTCTTCTATGGGCAACAAGAGCACGACTTGCCCCAACTCGCATTGCAATCGACCTGTGAACACTTGAGCCGCAATATCTAGCAACACAGGCGACAAAGGCTCCACATCATCAACTGGGTTGTTGAGCGCGACTGGATTCGTTGGCACCCATTTATACGAACTCGTTTTTTTGGGTCGTTCTGTTTTTTTCTGAACAGGCTTTGACTTGGGCGTTTCTTTTTGGCTGCTGACTTGACCATGAACCGTGCCAAGGACAAAAAGCCCACAGGTCAACATCCATGCGAGCAACAGCATTTGAGAGATATTTTTCGACCCAAGGTAGACGTTCATGGCGATCCTTGGTCAGCTGGGTTTTGAAAGAACAAAGAGACCATTTGCTCAGGCACATGGCATGCAGTGGCATGAGCTCTTTCGATGATTTGCCAATAGAAACGATAACTTGCACGGTCATGCAAGCGACCATCCAACTGAATAGGGCCCCATTGTGCTTGATGCGCAGCCCAGAGAATTTCACTGGCCTGGCTGACCTCATCAGCACTGGGCGACATGGCTTGAACGATGGGTTCAATTTGAGAAGGGTGAATGCTCCACATTCTGGTAAAGCCCATGGTTTCATGGGCCAATCGGGCGCTCTCTTTGATGGCGCTCAGATCCTGGATTTCTGTGACCACACCATGCGCTGGTGTCTTGCCATAGGCATGACAAGCACTGGCGACCTCTAACTTGGCTCTGACCATCAAGGGGTGCTTGAACTGCCCTTGCATGGTCATGGCCCAAGAGGGGATGGCACCGCCATGGGCTGACACAAAATCCATCAAACCAAAACTCAGCGACTGAACACTTGGATGAGAGGCAATTTGAAATGCATTGCTCACAGCATATGGGGATTCAATGAGTGCGTGAATGGGCAACTCTTTGGCCCCATGCTGAACCAAACTCGCATGCACTTGATGAATGTCTTGCAAACACTCCACCTTTGGAATCATCACATGGGTCAAAAGGTGACCCACTTTGGCAACAATCAACTCCATGTCGCTTTCAAAGTGAGGGTCCCCCAACGCATGGATGCGAACAGCAATTTTTGCATCTCGGTGGCTGTTGGCCACAAGTTCAGCAACACCTTGTGCATGCTCTCGCTCAGCACCCACCGGGGCGCCGTCTTCACAATCCAAGGTCACATCAAAAACGCAAACACCCAAGTCCTGGGTCATTTGAGATTGAAGTTGCAAACTCTTTTCCATGCGCTTAGGAACACCACTGTAGTGGTCGCAAACCCTCAACCGCTGGTGTGACGCTTGAGCACCAAGCAACAATTCACGCGGATGGGGTTGATGCATACTTTGCAACATTAAAAAATCATTGAACTCAGGCGCTCAAAGTTTGGCGCACAAAGCATCAAATCAAATGCGCAACGCCGGCTTGCTCTTCTTGAAGCTCTTTGAGCGTTTTTTGAATACAAGTCTGGCTGAATTCATCGATCGCTAAGCCTTCAACCACTTTGTATTTTCCACCCTCGCAAGTCACTGGAAAGCCAAACATCACATCCTTTGGAATGCCATACCAACCATCAGAGGGAATGCCCATGGTCACCCAACGTCCGTGGGTGCCCAATGCCCAATCGTGCATGTGATCGATGGCAGCATTGGCTGCAGAGGCTGCAGAAGACAAGCCACGCGCTTCAATGATCGCAGCACCACGCTTGCCCACCGTTGGCAAAAAGACATTGGCGTTCCACTCTTGATCGTTGATCAAATCCTTGACAGATTTGCCTTCAATGGTGGCAAATCTATAGTCAGCGTACATGGTTGGCGAATGGTTACCCCAAACCGCTAGCTTTTCAATACCAGCAACTGGCAAGCCCGTTTTTGCGGCGATTTGACTTGCAGCTCTGTTGTGATCCAAACGAAGCATGGCCGTGAAGTTCTCACGCTTTAGATCTGGCGCACTCTTCATCGCAATGTAAGAATTGGTGTTGGCGGGGTTGCCAACCACCAACACTTTAACGTCACGACTGGCCGACGCATTCAAGGCCTTGCCCTGGGCCGTGAAAATTTGCGCGTTTGCAGCCAACAAATCGGCACGTTCCATCCCTGGGCCTCGGGGCCTAGCTCCCACAAGCAAAGCGTAATCGGTGTCTTTGAAGGCTTGCGTTGCATCGCCATACGCGTGCATGTCGTGCAACAAGGGAAATGCACAGTCTTCCAACTCCATCATGACGCCTTTGAGCGCTTTTTGCGCTTTTTCATCAGGAATTTCCAAGAGTTGCAAACTTACTGGCTGATCTTTGTCAAGCATCTCGCCTGAGGCAATACGAAACAACAAAGCGTAGCCAATTTGACCCGCTGCACCAGTAACAGCAACGCGAACAGGTTTTTTACTCATGAGATCACTCCTAACAGAATTTAAAAAAGAAAACCAATATGCAAAATTCAATGCCCCAAGTGTACCCGCGAAATCGTCAAAAAAAGATCTCTTATGTCTTATAAAAGAGATGGCAAATGCCCCTTACAATAGCTCAATCTGAAAATATTAGACTTTGCATGCGCGAACCCACTCAATTACCTGAAACCTTGAACGGCGGTCTATTTGATCGGGAAGCGCTTGCCTCAAAAGTGCCGGCTTTTAGCCCTTTGTACCAACAAATCAAGGCGTTGATTTTGCAAAGCCTGAATGCCGGCGAGTGGAAACCAGGTGAAATGATACCCAGCGAATTTGAGTTGGCTGCGCGTTTTCAAGTGAGCCAAGGTACGGTTCGAAAGGCCGTGGATGAATTGTCTCAGGAGCATTTATTGCTTCGAAAACAAGGCAAAGGCACTTTTGTCGCCACCCATTCGGAGGAAAAATTCCAATACCGGTTCCTCAAACTGGTTCCGAACGCTGAAAGTCTGAGCAGCTCCGTACCCTCTCAACGAACCATTGTTTGGTGCAAAAAGGCCAAGGCCAACCCAGAAATCGCCAAGTCCCTGCAACTGCCCCCCGGGTGTGGCGTCCTGCAGATCAGAAGGATCCTCTCGTTTGCCTGTGTACCCACTATTTTGGAGGACATGGTTTTACCTGGCGACGCCTTCAAGGGCCTGAGCGCTGAGGAGTTACAAAATCACCAAGGCCCCACCTACGCCCTCTTTGAAAAGACCTACGGTGTTCGGATGGTCAGGGCTCAGGAGAGAATCACAGCAGTGCATGCAAATCCAAAAGATGCACAAATGCTCAACATCAACGACAATACTCCATTGCTGCAAGTCGAACGCTTGGCATTGACCTACCAAGACAAGCCCATGGAGATCAGGCGCGCTTTGTACAAAACAGAACATCACCATTACCGAAATGATTTAAATTAACCCTTTTTAATTAATAAAACAGTCCAATACCCTTAATTTTTAAGATCTTGGGCAGCAATCAAATAATTTTATTGCATTGCAATAAAATTTGAAGTTGGTTCATTCCATCAGACTGCGAAAAAATGAAAGAAACCTTATGACCGAAGCAATCAAGAAACAACGCCCTCAGTTTAGAAACATCAATGCGTTCAAAGACCTGACCACTTACAGATTGCCTGCAGCAGGTTGGGTCTCCATTTTGCATAGGGCCAGTGGTGTCGTCATGTTTTTATTGCTGCCCTTTGTCATTTGGTTGTTTGATACGTCCGTGTCTTCGGAGATCTCATTTACCAAATTCAGCTCTGCATTTGTGATTGGCGTGGGGTTCTTACCGGCTTGGTTCATCAAACTGGTGGTCTTGGCCCTGATTTGGTCCTTTCTTCATCACTTGATCGCTGGTATCAGACACTTGTACATGGACACCCATCATGCGGTCGATAAAAATTTTGGTCGCACTTCAGCATGGACCACGTTGGGGCTCAGTTGGGCTCTCACGATCCTATTGGCAGCCAAGCTTTTTGGCATTTATTAAACCCAATAGAACCCTTTCAGGAGAAGAACATGTCAGTCAATTTTGGATCTAAGCGCATTGTCGTTGGCGCTCATTACGGCCTCAGAGATTGGTTGGCGCAGCGCGTCACCGCCCTTTTAATGGCCTTGTTCACAGTGCTTGTCATCCTTCAAGTCGTGCTGACAAAAGGCAGCATTGGATACGACACATGGTCAGGCATTTTTAGCACCCAATGGATGAAAAGCCTGACCTTTGCTGTGATCATTTCCTTGGCCTACCATGCCTGGGTCGGCATGAGAGACATTTGGATGGATTACGTGCAAGCCGTTGCTGTTCGTTTGCTTTTACAAGTTTTTACCCTGGTTTGGCTGGTTTCATGTTCTGGCTGGGCAATACAAGTTATTTGGAGACTTTAATTTATGACTTCTTCCCATTCCATCCCACGCCGCAGGTTTGACGTTGTGATCGTTGGTGCCGGCGGCTCAGGTATGCGTGCCTCGCTCCAATTGGCTCGTGCGGGTTTAAACGTCGCTGTGTTATCCAAGGTTTTCCCAACACGCTCACACACCGTGGCCGCCCAAGGCGGTATCGGCGCCTCTTTAGGCAACATGTCTGAAGACAATTGGCACTTTCATTTTTATGACACGGTCAAAGGCTCTGATTGGTTGGGAGACCAAGACGCCATTGAATTCATGTGCCGTGAAGCGCCCAAGGTGGTTTATGACTTGGAGCACATGGGCATGCCCTTTGACCGCAATCCGGATGGGACCATCTATCAACGGCCCTTTGGTGGTCATACTGCTAACTATGGTGAAAAGCCTGTACAACGCGCCTGCGCTGCGGCCGACAGGACAGGGCACGCCATGCTGCACACGCTTTATCAACAAAACGTACAAGCCAAAACCAGCTTTTTTGTTGAGTGGATGGCCTTGGATCTTATCCGTGACCATGAAGGGGACGTGGTTGGCGTGACTGCCCTTGAAATGGAGACGGGCGACATCTACATTTTGGAGGCCAAAACAGTTCTACTGGCAACCGGTGGCGCTGGGCGCATCTTTGACGCATCCACCAATGCATTCATCAACACTGGGGACGGACTTGGCATGGCCGCCAGGGCGAACATTGCTCTAGAAGACATGGAGTTTTGGCAGTTCCACCCCACGGGCGTTGCCGGCGCAGGCGTGCTTCTGACCGAGGGTTGCCGAGGCGAAGGCGCCATCCTTTTGAACTCCAACGGTGAGCGATTCATGGAGCGCTATGCGCCGACCTTGAAAGATTTGGCGCCAAGAGACTTTGTCTCTCGCTCCATGGACCAAGAGATCAAGGAAGGCCGAGGATGTGGGCCCAACAAAGATTATGTGCTGTTGAAGCTGGACCACTTAGGTGCTGAGACGATCATGAAACGTCTGCCTTCAGTCTATGAAATTGGACTGAACTTTGCTAACGTGGACATCACCAAGGAAGCGATTCCTGTGGTGCCCACCATTCACTACCAAATGGGCGGTATTCCAACCAATATTCACGGCCAAGTGGTGGATCAGACGATAAGGAACCATTCCGAGCCCGTCAACGGTCTTTACGCAGTTGGCGAATGCTCTTGCGTATCGGTTCATGGAGCCAATCGATTGGGCACCAACTCTTTGCTTGATTTGCTCGTCTTTGGACGTGCAGCGGGCAACCACATCGTTGACTTCCATGAGAAAAACAAGGCTCACAAACCACTTCCCAAAGATGCAGCGGACTTGACACTTTCTAGACTTGCGCGACTTGAGAGCGCCAAAGACGGCGAATATGCGCAAGTGGTTGCCAACGACCTGCGCAAAACCATGCAACAACACGCTGGTGTTTTCAGAACCCAGGCCAGCATGGATGAAGGTGTTGTCAAGATTGCTCAATTGCGCGAACGCGTCAAATCGATTGGCTTGAAAGACACCTCTAAAGTTTTCAACACCGCAAGAATTGAAGCTTTGGAAGTCGATAACTTGATTGAATGCGCACAAGCCACCATGGTCAGTGCTGCTGCAAGGCATGAAAGCCGCGGTGCACACACGGTGGACGACTATGCCGACTCAGCCGCGCATCCCAATGGACGCAATGACGAAGAATGGCTCAAGCACTCTCTTTGGTACAGCGAAGGCAACCGCCTGAGCTACAAGCCCGTCACCATGAAGCCTTTGACCGTTGACAGCATTGAGCTCAAAGTCAGAACCTTCTAAGACACACCCTATTTTGGAGAATTTTATGCAATCAAGAACCTTCCAGATTTATCGCTACGATCCAGACAAGGACGCCAAGCCTTACATGCAAACCATCGTCATTCAATTGGACGGCCATGAGCGCATGCTGTTGGATGTTTTGATGAAGCTCAAAGAAATTGACCCAACGATTTCCTTCAGGCGCTCTTGTCGAGAGGGTGTTTGCGGCTCAGATGCCATGAACATCAATGGGAAAAATGGCTTGGCTTGTTTGACCAACATGCTCAGCTTGCCTGAGAAGATCACGCTCAAACCCTTGCCCGGTCTTCCCGTGATCAGAGATTTGATTGTCGACATGACTCAATTCTTTAAGCAATATCACTCCATCAAGCCCTACTTGGTCAATGAAACATTGCCCCCAGAAAAAGAGCGCCTTCAGTCCCCCGAGGAGCGTGATGAGCTCAATGGACTTTACGAGTGCATTTTGTGTGCAAGTTGTTCAACCAGTTGCCCGTCTTTTTGGTGGAATCCAGATAAATTCGTGGGTCCAGCAGGACTCTTGCAGGCCTATCGCTTCATTGCTGACAGCAGGGACCAGGCCACGGGTGAACGCTTGGACAATCTAGAGGATCCTTATCGACTCTTTAGATGCCACACCATCATGAACTGTGTTGATGTTTGCCCCAAAGGACTCAACCCGACCCAGGCCATTGGTAAGATCAAAGAACTCATGGTTCGCAGAGCCGTTTGATTCAACTCTTTCATGAACGTCGTTGACTCCTTTCTCGCCGGTCTTGATCCCCAAGCCATGCTTGGGATGCGAGAATTGAGCAAACTGCGTTGGCGTTGTCGCCGCGGACTGCTGGAAAATGATTTGATGATTGAAGCATTTTTCAACCGCTACGAGAAAGACCTGACTGTCAAAGTTTCCCAAGCCCTGTATGATTTAATGGATCTTTCAGACAATGACTTGCTGGATCTGTTGCTCAAAAGAACAGAGTTGACAAAAGATTTTTATACGCCTGAAAGACAAGAAGTTTTAAGCATGATGAGAAAATAAGACTGTTACTTTCGCTGTTCAATTTAAAGGAAAATCGATCATGAAACTCGCCGATTACAAAGCCACCATAGCTTTTTCAAATGGTGCGCCCAGTTTTGAAATGCCTGTTTACCAAGGCAGCATTGGACCTGACGTGATAGACATCAGAAAACTTTACGGGCAAACAGGTTTGTTCACCTACGACCCCGGTTTTTTGTCAACCGCCTCTTGCGAATCGGCCATCACTTACATCGACGGCGACAAGGGCGAGTTGCTCTACCGTGGCTACCCCATTGAGCAATTGGCGACCAATTGCAACTTTCTGGAAACTTGCCACTTGTTGCTCCATGGCGAATTGCCCAATGCGAGCGAGAAAGTCGCTTTTACCAAATTGGTGACCAATCACACGATGGTCAATGAACAAATGCACTTCTTCTTAAGGGGCTTTAGAAGAGATGCGCACCCCATGGCCGTGATGACGGGATTGGTCGGTGCGTTGTCAGCCTTTTATCACGACAGCACTGACATCAACAACCCTGAGCACCGTGAAATATCTGCAATTCGCTTGATTGCAAAGATGCCTACTTTGGTCTCTATGGCTTACAAGTACAGCATTGGGCAGCCCTTTATGTACCCCAGAAATGACCTCTCCTATGCAGGTAATTTTTTGCGCATGATGTTTGGCAACCCTTGCGAAGACTTTGTTGTCAACCCTGTCCTTGAACGCGCGCTGGACCGCATCTTCATTTTGCACGCCGACCACGAGCAAAATGCGTCCACCTCAACGGTTCGCTTGTGCGGCTCTTCTGGCACCAATCCCTTTGCTGCCATTGCTGCAGGGGTTGCTTGTCTTTGGGGACCCGCACACGGTGGCGCCAACGAGGCTTGTTTGAACATGTTGGGAGACCTCCAAGCACAGGGTGGTATCGCCAAAGTGGGCGAATTCATGAACCAAGTCAAAGACAAGAACTCCAACGTCAAGTTGATGGGTTTTGGTCACCGGGTTTATAAAAACTACGATCCAAGAGCCACCTTGATGCAAGAAACCTGCAATGAGGTTCTGCAAGAGCTTGGCTTGGAGAACGACCCCTTGTTCAAATTGGCCAAGGCAGTGGAAAAAATTGCTCTTGAAGACGACTATTTTGTTCAAAGAAAACTCTACCCCAATGTCGACTTTTACTCTGGCATTGTTCAGCGCGCCATTGGTATACCCGTCAACATGTTCACCGGTATTTTTGCGCTCGCCAGAACCGTGGGTTGGATCGCGCAATTGAATGAGATGATTGCCGACCCTGAGTACAAAATTGGCAGGCCACGTCAGCTCTTCACGGGCTCGCCTAAGAGAGACGTTGTCGCCATTGATAAGCGTTAACAGCTTGTCACGAGGGTGATTTGACAAGCTGGAGCGGGCCTCCTCGGTCAAGCCCCTACTCTCACGACGTTTACAACAAACACAGGGGCTATTTGGCCCCTGTGTTTTTTCAAGCCACCACACGCACACCATGACCAAGAAGCCCTTGCCCTTGTTGACCCAAGCCGATCAATTGATTGGCCTGTGCCCCTCGAAGGAAAAGGTTTCAGCATGCTCTTGTACCCTCAAAAACACCCATGGCTGGACCAGCGTTACAGAAAGCGATTGGCCGGCACACATGCAAGCGATTGCGACCTTGCAAGACCCTGAAAACAACGAACTGAGCTTTGAGGAGTTTCATCCGAATGGCACGCGGTATGACTCCCCTCAAGCACCCATTGCTATGGGGTTTTTTCCAACCAATCGCTCAACCGTTTTTGAGTGTCAACGATGCAAACAATGTGCGCTCAGGTACACTGAATTTGGGGGCTATTATGTCGACCCACGTGCCAGACTTTTGGATCCTCAACTGATCTTTCAAGCGTCGAAGTAATTGCGCCCCTTGAGGCCGACAATTCTTCCTTTTGCCTGATGAGCAAAACGCATCGGCCACCCCCCAAAATATGGGTCCATTAAAAATAAGCGTGCGCCGAAAAAAAAGCGCTCTTAGAGCCTAAAATATTGGTTTTCTCTAAAGAACAAGAAAGAGCATCACCATGGGACGCACGCTTTACGACAAAATTTGGGATGAACATGTGGTTCATGTTGAAAAAGATGGTACGTCTGTTTTGTACATCGATCGACACTTGGTTCATGAAGTCACCAGCGCTCAAGCCTATGAGGGCCTGAGACAAGCCAATCGCAAAGTCTGGCGCATCAGCTCCGTTGTTGCTACAGCCGATCACAACACGCCCACCACCGGATGGGAGCTTGGGTACGATGGCATCACCGACCCCATCAGCAAAGAACAAGTGATCACCTTGGATCAAAACATTGCTCAATATGGCTCAGCCGCCTACTTCCCTTTTCTAAGCAAACGCCAAGGGATTGTGCACGTGATCGGCCCAGAAAACGGAGCCATTTTGCCGGGCATGACCGTGGTCTGTGGTGACTCACACACCTCCACACATGGCGCATTGGGTGCCTTGGCTCATGGCATTGGCACGAGTGAGGTGGAACATGTTTTGGCAACTCAAACTCTTTTGACCAAAAAAGCCAAAAACATGTTGGTGCGTGTCAATGGCAGCTTGAGCAAGGGTTGCTCGGCCAAAGACATCGTGCTCGCCATCATTGGGCACATTGGTACTGCCGGGGGCACCGGTTACACCATCGAGTTTGCCGGCTCAGCGATCAGGTCTCTCACCATCGAAGGACGCATGACCTTGTGCAACATGGCCATTGAAGGCGGCGCTAGAGCTGGTTTGGTGGCCGTGGATGAAAAAACCATCGACTACGTCAAAGGTCGCCTCCTATCGCCCACCGGCCTAGAGTGGGACTTGGCATGCGAGCACTGGAGAACACTGCACTCTGACCCTGACGCCAAGTTTGACAAGGTGATCGATTTGGATGCGAGCACCATCCACCCACAAGTGACTTGGGGCACGTCACCCGAAATGGTCTTGGACATCACCAGCCATGTGCCTGATCCCGACAAGGAGAAAGATCCCATCAAGCGTGGCGCCATTGAACGGGCCTTGCTCTACATGGGTTTAGAGCCCGGCAAAGCCATCGATGACATCCACGTGGATAAAGTCTTCATTGGTTCTTGCACCAACTCCAGAATTGAAGACATGCGTGAAGCGGCTCACGTCGTGAAAAACCTTGGTCAAAAGGTGGCTAAAAACATTCGCCAAGCGTTGGTGGTTCCTGGCTCTGGCTTGGTCAAAGCGCAAGCGGAAAAAGAGGGACTGGACGTCATCTTCAAGGCCGCTGGTTTTGAATGGCGTGAACCGGGTTGCTCTATGTGCTTGGCCATGAACGCCGACAGACTGGAGCCTGGTGAGCGCTGCGCCTCCACGAGCAACCGAAATTTTGAAGGCCGTCAAGGCGCTGGGGGTCGCACGCATTTGGTCTCCCCTGCCATGGCCGCGGCCGCGGCCATTCATGGTCACTTTGTTGATATTCGCAAATTTTCTTAAGGGGCAGGTGTCAAATGCAAAAATTCTTAACCTTAAAAGGCTTGGTGGCTCCCATGGACCGCGAGAATGTGGACACGGACGCCATCATTCCCAAACAATTTTTAAAATCCATTAAAAAAACAGGTTTTGGTCCAAATTTGTTTGATGAATGGCGCTACCTGGATGAAGGCTTTCCTGGACAAGACCCCAACAGCAGAAAAATCAATCCCGACTTCGTGTTGAACCAAGCGCGCTACAAGGGCGCATCCATTTTGCTGGCACGCAAGAATTTTGGTTGCGGCTCTTCGCGTGAGCATGCACCATGGGCGATTGATCAATATGGTTTCAGGGCCATTTTGGCGCCTAGCTATGCAGACATCTTTTTTAACAATTGTTTTAAAAATGGCTTGCTCCCTATCGTTTTACCAGAGAGCACCATCGATCAACTGTTCAATGAGGTGGCTGGTTTTGTGGGCTATCAACTCACCATTGATTTAGAACGCCAAGTGATTGTTCGCGCTCAAGGCGAAGAGATCCGCTTTGAGGTGGAGGCGTTCAGGAAGCACTGCTTGATCAATGGCTTGGATGACATCGGCTTGACGCTGCACCATTCGCAAAAAATTCGCGACTTTGAAAACCACCGCTTGTCCACCAAGCCTTGGTTGGCGCACACCACCTCACTTGAGGCTTGATCGAGCAACGACCTCTCACGCCTGCATCTTGCATTGCTGCAAGGATTATTTTTGTTTGGCCTCTTATTTTGAAAAACGACCATGAGAAAAATTGCTGTACTCCCAGGTGATGGGATTGGACAAGAGATTGTTGTTGAAGCTTTGAAGGTGTTGGATGTTTTGTCCTTGCCCCTAGAGATCACGCAAGCTCCTGTTGGGGGAACTGCCTTTGATCTCTTGGGACACCCCCTTCCTGAGAGCACCTTGAACCTTGCGATGCAGTCCGACGCCATTTTATTTGGCGCTGTTGGAGATTGGAAGTACGACACACTGGATCGCCCCCTTCGCCCAGAGCAGGCCATTTTGGGCCTGAGAAAACACTTGGGTTTGTTTGCCAACTTTCGTCCAGCCATTTGTTATGCAGAATTGGTTGCATCCTCCAGCTTGAAACCCGAATTGGTCTCGGGGCTTGATATTTTGATCATTCGAGAACTCACGGGCGACATCTACTTTGGTCAACCCAGGGGAAGGCGCACAGCCACCGACGGCCACTTTCCAGGAGCCGAAGAGGCCTTTGATACGATGCGCTACTCGCGCCCAGAAATTGAAAGAATTGCACACGTGGCCTTTCAAGCCGCTCAAAAGCGCTCTCACCGCGTCACAAGCGTTGACAAAGCCAATGTTCTAGAAACCTTCCAGCTGTGGAAGGACGTGGTGAGCGAGATTGGACGGCAATACCCCGACGTCGCTTTGGACCACATGTATGTAGACAACGCGGCCATGCAATTGGTCAAAGCACCCAAGAAATTTGATGTGGTGGTCACTGGCAACATGTTTGGAGATATTTTGTCGGATGCTGCAGCCATGCTCACCGGCTCCATTGGCATGTTGCCCTCGGCCTCCATGAACCAGAAGCACCAAGGCCTGTTCGAACCTAGCCATGGCAGCGCGCCAGACATTGCTGGCCAGGGCATCGCCAACCCCTTGGCGACGATTTTGAGTGCCGCCATGATGCTTAGATTTTCATTGCAAGAAGCCAAGGCCGCCGATTTGATCGAGGCTGCCGTCAAAACCGTATTAAGTCAAGGGCTGCGAACGGCTGACATCTACAGCGAAGGCACTGTGAAAGTCAACACCCAAGAGATGGGCAACGCGGTTGCAAAAGCCTTAAAAGGTTTGATCTGATGAACTTTTGTCGATCGTTCTTTATTTTTAATTGACTCAATGGGGATTTCATCTTGACCACGAATAGCAAATCGAATGTTGTAGGACTTGTTGGCTGGAGAGGCATGGTTGGCTCTGTGTTGATGGACAGGATGCTTGCCCAAGGTGATTTTGCATTGATCGAGCCCTTGTTTTTCACCACCTCCAATGTTGGCGGACAAGCGCCTGCCATGGCCAAAAATGAAAAGAAGCTTTTGGACGCTCATCACCTTGATTCGCTGCGCAAATGTGACATCATCATCACCGCTCAAGGGGGAGACTACACCAAAGAAGTTCACCCCAAATTAAGGGCTGCAGGATGGAAGGGACATTGGATCGATGCGGCCAATGCCCTTCGCATGACCCCTGAGTCCATCATCATCTTGGATCCAGTGAACCGAGAGATGATTGACCAAGGCTTGGTCAACGGAACACGAGACTGGATTGGTGGCAATTGCACGGTCAGTCTCATGTTGATGGCCATGGGGGGGTTGTTCAAGGCCGGCTTGGTTGAATGGGTCTCGGCCATGACTTACCAAGCCGCATCCGGGGCTGGCGCCCAAAACATGCGTGAATTGCTGGAGCAAATGGGCGCACTTCATGCAAGTGTCAAAGATGATTTGGCCAATCCAGCCTCAGCCATCTTAGACATTGACAGGAAGGTCACACAAACCTTGCGCAGTGAGCACTTTCCGACCAGCAACTTCCGAGGAGCGGCCTTGGCGGGTAGTTTGATTCCTTGGATTGATGTACCTGTTGACCATGGACAAAGCAAAGAAGAGTGGAAAGGGGGGTCTGAATGCAACAAGATTCTTGGACTTCCCGCCTTTAGAACGCCAGGCAGCATTGCCATCGATGGCCTTTGCGTTCGCGTAGGGGCCATGCGTTGTCACTCACAAGGATTGACGGTCAAGCTGAAAAAAAATGTTCCCATGGCTGACATTGAAACCCTCTTGGCCAGTGCCAACGACTGGGTCAAAGTGGTGCCCAATGAAAGAGAAATAAGTGAGCGCTTACTTACTCCTAGTGCTGTCACAGGCAAGCTGGATGTGCCGGTTGGGCGTTTGCACAAACTGGCCATGGGTGAGGACTTCTTAGGCGCCTTCACGGTGGGAGATCAACTGCTTTGGGGTGCTGCAGAGCCCCTCAGAAGAATGCTTCGAATTTTACTTGACGCTTAAAGTGCGTCCAAGTGTGGACCCCAAGGCGCACAAGCCATGGGACAATGTGTTTTAGCAAATCGCAGTGTCTTTGAGCACATGCAAAAGATGAGGATGGCTTTCCCCTAAGGCCTTGTGATGGGTTCAGTGAAAACACTGAATTTTGAACATGGGGCCTGAGACAAAAACCTCTCTATTTTTTTCTCCCTTTCATCGGCCTTAACTTGAAAATCCCATCATGACCTTGTTTCAATCAACCCACGTCAAACCCTCCAAAGGGCCCCAGAGCAAGCCGGTACTTAAAAGCCTTTTGTGCTTGAGCTTGGCGCAGGCTTTTGCAGTGTCCGCTTTTGCAATGGATCTGGGTCACCCCTTGATGCTGTCAAAGCAAGGCGAGCCCCTCAAAATCGAAATCCCTTTGTCGGCAACAAACCCTGAGGAACTCAAAGGCCTTCAGGTTGGCATCGCGCCGTTAAGCACCTACCTGAGCAAACAGCTGGGCGACGATGCGTCTTTTTTGAGTGCCATTGGCGCACAAGCGCGATTGACGAAAAACGCCAAGGGCTCAAACATCATCGCCATCACATCCGACAAACCTGTCTCGCAAACCTTTCTAAGTTTGTTGATTGATCTGCAGTGGAGCAATGGCTCCGAGCTCAAAGAGATCGGTGTCTTGCTCGATGCCACCAAGCGCGCATTTGCCCCAAAAGACAACAGCATGGTGGTCAGCGCTGGCGACACGGCCAGCGCCATTGCCAAGCAATACGCTACGGCCCCCATCACTTACGAGCAAATGCTCTTGGCCCTTTTAAGGGCCAACCCGAAGTCCTTTGTGAATCAAAACATCAACCGTTTGCGTGCTGATGCCGTCTTGAGAATTCCCTCCAGCGCCGAGGCCTCGTCCATCAACCTTCCCCAGGCACGCGAGGAGTTGAAAGCACAAAATCTTGACTTTGAAAACTACCGTCAAAGTTTGGCCACGAAAATTAGAAAATCCAGTGCCAGCAACATCAATCCGACCCAACAATCTGCAACGGGCCTGATCAGCCCCAAGGCACAAGCTCCAACACCCAACAACCAAGACCAGCTGAAACTCTCCAAGCCCAACAGCAAGGGAGCAAAAGCCACAGAGCAAACCGCCAAGGAACTTCAAACCGAGCAAAACCTCAAGGAAGCCAAGCAGGTCAACCAAAACATCAAGGAACTTGGACAAATCGCTGAGCAAAACAAAGGCGCTGACGATCAAACAGGACTTGCCCAAGAGGGCACCCTCTCGTTCAAATCACGTATCTCACAGTGGCTTCAAAATCCACTGGCGCCCATCGTGGGTGGCTCCTTGTTTGGCTTGTTGGTGCTCTTGGCTCTTTGGAAAACACGGGATCGTCAAGAGGGAACGACTGGCGCAGACGAGGCGGTCGATCCCTTGAGTCGCCCAAGCTCGATTTTTGACATCGACACACCCATCCCCTCAAGTTTGAGAGCCTCGCCTCAACCCATCAAACCCTTGGGGCCCAATGACCTGCTGCAAAAAGACCAACCCTTTGATGAAGATGAGTTGAACAATCCCAAAGCGGGCGAACAAGCCAACATGCCCGCGGGCAACCTGACCGACCACGTCAACCTTGATTTTGACCTGGATCTTCCTGGCGCCCAAGAGCCCGCTCAAGCCTCCCAAGACAAAGCACCCGACCCTGTGGATCCATCGAGCGACAGCGACATGACAGCAGAAAACCCTCTTCAGGTGCGCTTTGACTTGGCACAAGAACTTTGGCAAGTCGGACAACAGCATACCGCTCGCGCCATTGTGCAAGAAGTGGTACAACAAGCTTCCGGAGAACTCTTGCAACAAGCTCAAGACTGGTTGACTGAAAGAGGATGAGTCTGAGTCGCATTGCCTTGGGACTGTCTTACAGTGGTCAAAACTACGAGGGCTGGCAAAGCCAACTCTCCGGTCAAACCGTTCAAGATCATTTAGAACACGCTCTCAAGGCCTTTGCGCAGTCTCCCATCAAAACCCTGTGTGCAGGTCGCACCGACGCGGGGGTGCATGCTTTGCAGCAAGTGGTGCATTTTGATGCGCCTGTCGATCGGGATTTGAACGCTTGGGTGCGCGGCACCAACCGCTACTTGCCCTCAGACGTGGCCATCCAGTGGGCCCAAGAGATGCCCTCAGACTTTCATGCAAGGGCATGTGCCCGCTCAAGACGCTACAGTTACTTGCTGCTTCAAAGTGCAGTTCGACCCAGCATTGAGCACCAACGTGTGGGCTGGATGGCCAAGCCCATGGAGATGCGCGCCATGCAAGACGCAGCTCGTCATCTCTTGGGCACCCATGACTTCACCTCATTTCGTGCCTCCCAGTGTCAAGCCCTGTCGCCCATCAAAACATTGATGCATTTGAACATCACACAAAAAACCTCTGGCCCGAGCCACGCTTACTACCGCTTTGACTTTGAAGCCAATGCGTTTTTACATCACATGATTCGCAATATGATAGGCTGCTTGGTGCAAGTGGGTATCGGCGCCCAAGAGCCTCAATGGATTGAGCAAGTCATACGGGCACGAGACCGCAAAGCAGCTGCCCCGACTTTCTCTGCTGAAGGCTTGTATTTTTTAGGCCCATGCTATGACGCGCATTGGAACTTGCCCGTGCTCTCACCCAGCTACGATTGGATTCTTTGAACATGACTTTTGCATCTTTTAACGCCACACCCATCAAGGTTTGTGGCCTGACGCGAGAAGAGGACGTTGACGCTTGCGCCCAAGCAGGTGTGAATGCCATTGGTTTTGTTTTTTATGAAAAAAGCCCTAGGCTCGTGAGCCCTGAGCGGGCCCATGATTTGGCCCAGCGCTTACCGGCCTTCATCACACCCGTTTTGTTGTTCGTCAACGCCTCAGAGACCTTGATTCGACAAGCCTGCGAGGCCGTCCCCAGCGCTTGGATACAGTTCCATGGGGATGAAACGCCAGCCTTTTGCGAAAATCTGGCAAAAAGCCTTGGCAGACGTTACATCCGAGCCCTCAGAATGCCCATGCAAACTGATCAAGCTTCGGATAAAAATAGCCCCCAAGTCTGCGCCGAACTCGTAGAATATAGCCATCGATATCAAACAGCCCATGCCATTTTGTTGGATGCATTTGTGCCTGGTTATGGCGGGGGCGGAAAAACATTCAATTGGTCACTGATTCCTCAAAACGTCAACGCTCACCTCGTGCTGTCTGGTGGACTCACACCTGCAAACGTGGGCGAGGCCATCCACACCCTTAAAACGCGTGGTCGAAGCTTTGGTGTCGATGTCAGCTCAGGCGTGGAAGTCAGCAAGGGCATCAAAGACGCTCAGCTGATTCATGAATTTGTTCAAGCCGTTCGACGCGCCGACCAAAGCCAAGCCTGAACCAGGGATTTGGGAGTTGCATCCCCTTGGTGCTGACCAGGTCCAATGACCTTGAAAAAATGAAGGCCACAAAGATGCAGCAACCTGTCGCACAACGCTTGTCATAGATCCATGCACTTCATGCACGCATTGTGCTCGAGTCACACCTCCAACCTCAATCTCTAAGTACCATGACCTCAACCTATCACCAACCCGACCTGAGTGGCCACTTTGGACCCTATGGCGGCAGCTTTGTGAGCGAAACGCTCACCCACGCCATTGAAGAGCTCAAAGAGGCTTACGCCAAGTACCAGTACGACGATCAATTCATGGCCGAGTTTCAAAGCGAGTTAAAGCACTTTGTGGGACGCCCCTCCCCCATTTATCACGCCGCACGCATGAGCCAAGAAATGGGCGGCGCTCAAATCTACCTCAAACGCGAAGATTTGAACCACACTGGAGCTCACAAGATCAACAACACCATTGGTCAAGCCATGCTGGCCAAACGAATGGGCAAGCCCCGTGTGATCGCAGAAACTGGCGCCGGTCAGCATGGCGTGGCAACGGCCACCATTTGCGCGCGCTATGGCCTTGAATGCGTGGTCTACATGGGCAGTGAAGATGTCAAACGCCAAAGCCCCAACGTCTATCGCATGAAACTCCTCGGTGCGACCGTGGTTCCCGTGGACAGCGGCAGCAAAACCCTCAAAGACGCACTGAACGAGGCCCTTAGGGACTGGGTCACCAACGTAGAAAACACCTTCTACATCATTGGCACGGTGGCTGGGCCGCACCCTTATCCGATGATGGTGAGGGACTTTCAAAGTGTGATTGGCACAGAGTGCATTGAACAAATGCCCATGATGCACAAGGGGCAACAACCCGATGCGGTGGTGGCCTGCGTTGGCGGGGGCAGCAATGCCATGGGGATTTTTTACCCCTACATTGATTTTCCAAACACCCGCTTGATTGGCGTTGAAGCTGCCGGAGAGGGCTTGGACAGTGGCAAACACTCCGCCTCCTTGCAGCGCGGCGTTCCTGGTGTTTTGCATGGCAACCGAACCTACATTTTGCAAAATGCTCAAGGCCAAATCACTGAAACCCATAGCATTTCAGCGGGATTGGATTATCCCGGTGTCGGACCTGAACACGCCTACCTCAAAGACATCGGCAAAGCGCAATACGTGGGCATCACCGACACGCAAGCCCTGGAAGCCTTTCACTACCTGTGTCGCACCGAGGGCATCATCCCGGCCTTGGAATCGAGTCATGCCGTGGCCTACGCCATGAAACTGGCCAAGACCATGCACAAGGACCAGTCGATTTTGGTGAACCTCTCAGGGCGAGGTGACAAAGACATTGGCACCGTCGCTGATTTGAGCCACGCAGACTTTTATTGTCGCCCCAGTTGCCGCGGCCAAGAGGTCAAGGGCGGCACCACACAGGCCATTCACATCCTCCCATGAACAGAATTCAATCCACCTTTCAAAACCTGCTTGAGCGCAAAAAAACGGCCCTCATCCCTTACATCATGTGTGGCTACCCAAGCCCTCAGATCACCGTTCAATTGATGCACACCTTGGTCAAAGCCGGCGCCAACGTCATTGAGCTGGGGATCCCTTTCAGCGACCCCATGGCCGATGGTCCAGTCATCCAAAAGGCCGGCGAGGTGGCGCTGAGTTTTGGCGTTGGGATGAGCGAAGTGTTGGCTTGTGTGAAAGCTTTTCGGCAAAGCGATGAAGAGACCCCTGTCGTCTTGATGGGCTATGCCAACCCGATCGAAAGCTTTGATCACCACCATGGCGCTTGGTCCTTCATTGATCACGCCCATCAAGCGGGTGTGGACGGTGTTTTGGTGGTTGACTATCCGCCTGAGGAGTGCAGCGAGTTTGCCAAACGCCTTAAAGAAAAAGACATGGATTTGATCTTTTTATTGGCACCCACCAGCACCCCTGAGCGCATGCAACTCGTCAGCCAAGTGGCCAGTGGTTACGTCTACTATGTTTCTCTCAAAGGCATCACCGGCGCCGCTCACCTGGACACGCAAGCCGTTGAGCGCATGCTGCCGCAAATCAGACAACACGTGCACATTCCTGTGGGCGTGGGCTTTGGCATTCGAGACAAAGAATCGGCCAAGGCTGTATCAAAAGTTGCAGACGCTGTGGTGATCGGCACCAAATTGATTGAACTCATGCATGCGGGCACGGACACCGAAAAACTCCAGCGCATATCGACCTTCATCGGCGACATTCGCGAAGCACTGGATGCGTACTAAAATACTTTTGCATCAAACCGTTAGGCGCTAAAACGCCCTCAAAAGGAGCAACCCATGAGTTGGCTTGAAAAATTATTGCCTCCCAAAATTCAGCCCACCGACCCGGCCGACCGCAGAAGCGTGCCTGAAGGTCTATGGGTGAAGTGCCCCAGTTGCGAGACGGTGCTGTACAACAACGATTTACAACAAAATCAAAATGTCTGCCCCACCTGTGCACATCACCACAGAATCTCTGCGCGCATGCGCTTGGATGCCTTTTTGGATCCCGAGGGACGCTACGAAATTGGTCAAGAAGTCATCCCCGTTGACGCCTTGAAATTCAAAGACTCACGAAAGTATCCTGAACGCTTGAAGCAAGCCCTTGAACAAACTGGGGAAACCGACGCCTTGGTGGTCATGGGGGGCAGTGTTCACCAAATCAATGTCGTGGCCGCATGCTTTGAGTTTGACTTCATGGGCGGAAGCATGGGCTCAGTGGTGGGCGAGCGATTTGTTCGAGGCGTCACGGCAGCTATCGAACAAAAGGTGCCCTTCTTGTGCTTCACCGCCACGGGAGGAGCGCGCATGCAAGAGGGCTTGCTCTCTCTCATGCAAATGGCCAAAACCAATGCCGCCTTGACCAAGTTGGCCAAAAAGGGACTGCCCTACATCAGCGTCTTGACGGACCCGACCATGGGCGGGGTGTCCGCTGGCTTTGCTTTCATTGGTGACTTGGTCATTGCAGAGCCCAAGGCCTTGATTGGCTTTGCCGGCCCTCGAGTCATAGAAAGCACCGTGCGTGTGACCTTGCCAGAGGGTTTTCAACGCTCCGAGTTTCTCCAAAGCAAAGGCGCCATTGACATGATTTGTGACAGGCGGGACCTGAGGAAAACCATTGCAAGCAGCTTGGCCATTCTTTTGCGACTCCCCTCAGACGCCTTGAACTGATGTGCTTTGCGTGTCCGTCAGGTCACGCTCACCCCACCTCTGTCCAAACCGTCCCACCCACTTCACTTCGCTTCACCTCTTTCTTCACCCCTTTCTTCACCTCATCGCGACCTCATGACCGATCCCAAATTAGACCCCCATGCACCTGTGCAAACGCCTGGCAGTGAGATCCCTTCGCCCACCGATGAAAATCAACTCATCCACGAAAGACGAGAGAAACTCAAAGTCCTCAAAGCACTTCAACGCTCAGGGCAAGGCGTCGCATTTCCCAACGACTTCAAACCCACCCATCACGCCAAGGCGCTGCACGATGAGTTCAATTTGCGCCCCCCCGAGGAGTTGAAGGAGGCTCACATCGTGGTCAAGGTCGCTGGGCGCATGATGCTCAAACGGGTGATGGGCAAAGCCAGTTTTGCGACACTGCAAGACAGCACCTCCAAAATTCAGGTCTACGTGACCAAAGAGCACATTGGCGAGGAGATGTACGAGCGCTTCAAACATTGGGATTTGGGTGACATCGTAGCCGCTCAAGGACATTTGTTTTTCACCAAGACAGGTGAGCTCTCGATTCACGCCAGTGAAATCCGCCTGCTCACCAAGAGCTTAAGGCCCATGCCAGACAAGTTCCATGGGATGAAAGATCAAGAGGTGAAATACCGCCAACGCTACATCGATCTGATGGTCGACGAGAGCACCAGAGAGCGTTTCCAGGCACGCTCCAAGGCCATCACCAGCATGCGAGAGTTCATGGTCAAACATGATTTTCTAGAGGTGGAAACACCCATGCTGCACCCCATCCCAGGTGGTGCCAATGCCAAGCCCTTTGTCACCCATCACAACGCACTCGATCAAGAAATGTTCTTGCGCATTGCGCCCGAGTTGTATTTAAAACGACTCCTCGTTGGCGGGTTTGAACGCGTTTTTGAAATCAATCGCAATTTCCGCAACGAAGGCATCTCGGTGCGCCACAATCCTGAATTCACCATGATGGAGTTTTATGCGGCTTATTGGAACTACCTGGATTTGATGACCTTCACGCAAGACTTGATCCGAAGCGTGGCGCTCAGTGCAGTGGGCAGCTTGCATTTGAACTATGCGGACAAAGCGGTGGACTTGAGTCAAGAGTTTGAAAGATTGACCATCCCGCAAGCGATCATCCAATATGGCCCCCCCGACGTGTCCGTGGGAGATGCGCAGTGGTTGACTCAGGCGCTTCAAAAACTGGGGCTCAACGAAGAAAAGGACCGCTTGTCAAAACTCTCCTTGGCGGGCTTACAGGTGAAGTACTTTGAAGAAACGGTGGAGAGTCAGCTTTGGCAACCCACCTTCATTTGTGAGCATCCGGTTGAGATTTCACCCCTGGCCAGAGAAAGCGACACCAAGCCAGGCGTGACCGAGCGCTTTGAGCTCTACATCACGGGTAGAGAGTTTGGCAATGGCTTCAGCGAATTGAATGACGCAGAAGACCAAGCCCAACGCTTTAACGCTCAAGTTGCCCAAAAGGACCATGGCGACGATGAGGCCATGCTCTTTGACCACGACTTTGTCCGCGCCTTGGAATACGGTATGCCCCCAGCTGCTGGTTGCGGCATAGGCATTGATCGCTTGATGATGTTGCTCACCAACAGCCCGAGCATTCGGGATGTGATTTTATTTCCCGCCTTGAAGCGAGAGCATTGAAACTGAGGAACTCTTGGTTCAGGGGTTGCTTGGGGACTGAACAGGCAGTCCGTCCGAGGGCTGGCCCATGCCAGGCTCCTCGCCTTCCACTTTGCGGGACTCACGCTCTTTGAGCTTTTCTTCCTTTTTCTTTTTCTTGGCCAGTTCTCTTTGGCGTTTTTCGTAGTTGTAATTGGGTGTTGCCATGATCACGAGATGAAGTTGAACCACTCGTCCGCGAGAGACAATGCTGGTCAGTTAAGTTAAACCTTGGCTTGAGAACTGCAACAACAACGCCCAAGCCCGCAGGATGAATTTATGCCGCTTTGGGCGGCACCAAAATGGCGGGCTTGCACTCAAAACAAAAGAAAGCAAGTCCACCAACAAATCTTCTTTGACTGCCCAACCTTCGCGGTTTGTGAATGCCACATTTGATGCATGACATGGTCTCGCCCACTTTGCCCATACCCACAAAAGGAGAACCATTCTCACGACTGGTAAATCGAAGACCACTGTCATCGACTTGCATTTTTCCCGATTTGGTTGCCAAAAGCGTTCCTAAGGTTGGGAGTCAAAATTTGAGACATACCCCAAAACTAGTCCCAGTCTAACCGCTAAAACGCTGCAATTTCACTTTGCACGAGATAAATTGTAGATTTGGGGAAATTAGAGACTTTGCTTGACCGTCTGAACAAGCGCTTGCTGGTAACGGGGGTCGCGCATCAAATCAGACCACGTCATGGCGGGACCTTGCCCCAAGAGGGCTCGTCTTCTGTATTCGCTTTGCTCACTGAGGCTCCATTGGCCCTTGAGCAAGGACTCACTGAGTTGCTCCAAAAAAACATCCAAGACCTCGTTGTGACTGTGCCCAGGCTTGATCACACTTTGATTGCAAAGGAGCAATGCATCACAGCCCGCATTCAAGGCCTGCACGGCGGCTTTTGCATAGGAGAGAATTTTGCCGTCCAACTCTCTGGCGCCTTGCATGGACAAATCGTCGCTGATGATCGCACCTGCAAAGCCCAACTGTTCACGCAAAATATGCTGCAACCATGCTTTTGAAAATCCGGTTTGTCTCGAATCAACTTGCGGGTAGATCACGTGAGCGGGCATGATGCTCGTCAACGTGTTGCTCAAGGCCTTGTAGGGAAGAACGTCGTCCTTCATGATGTCACTCAAGGCCCGGTGATCAATGGGCAAGTCCGTGTGGGAATCGGCCTGCACAAACCCATGTCCTGGGAAATGCTTGCCACAATTGGCCATGCCCGCTTGCAGCATGCCTTGCATGAAACTTTTAGACAGCAAGCTCACGACCCTTGGGTCGCGATGAAATGCCCGATCAGAGATCACTTGACTCCTGCCATGATCCAAGTCAAGCACCGGCGCAAAGCTGAAGTCCACCCCACAGGCTCTGAGCTCACTGGCCATCACAAAGCCCATGGCGGTGGCCCGGTGAAGGGACGCCAAGACCGCACCCCCTTCAGCGCCATGCTCAGGCGTGTCGTTGGAAGACCATTGCTCGCCCAAACTGAGCATCGGCGGCAAATGGGTAAAACCATCGGTTTTAAAGCGCTGCACCCGACCCCCTTCATGGTCAACGCAAATGAGCAACTCAGCACGCAAGGATTTGATCTCTTGACACAAAGCGCTCAGTTGTTTTTTGTGGTGCCAGTTCCTGGCAAACAAAATCACCCCGCCCGTCAAGGGATGCAACAGTCTTCGACGATCGTCTCGCGTCAAGGCCAGTCCATCAATGTCCAACAAAATGGGAGAGTGAACAAAAGCGTCTTTGAATCTTTTCTTAAGGGCAAGAGGTCTAGAGGTGTTTTTCATAAAGCATTCATAGGGGATGGGATGGATCGAGTTGCCGTTCAACGGTGACAAAGCTGATGGCGTAATCGCTCTCGTCAGAGACACTGACTTTGGCACTCAAGCCCCTGGCTTCGCACCAAACTTTGAGTTCGTTGTACAGCACAATCTGCGGCTCGCCCGACGGTGCGTTCAGTATTTCACAGGAGCGCCATGTCATGGGACTTCTCATCCCAAGCCCGATGGCCTTGCTGAAAGACTCTTTGGCGGAAAACCGAGTGGCCAAGTAACGCACACCGCGCTCGGGCCAACGCTCAGAACGGCGAGTGAACACCTCCAGCTCTTTGGGCGTCAAGATCTTTTCTAAAAACCGTTGTCCATACCGCTCATGGCTTTGACGAATGCGACGGATGTCACAAATATCGGTACCAATGCCAAAAACCACTTTGCTCGGTGTCATGGCGCCAGGCCTTGCGACATTTGATCAAGGTACAACTGCACAGCACGAGCATACCCGCACTCCAAAGCATCTGCAATGAACGCGTGACCAATCGAAACCTCTTTGACCCCAGGCACATGCGTCAAAAAGTATTTCAAATTCACGGCGTTCAGGTCATGACCCGCATTCACTTCAAGGCCCAGCTCTTGCGCGGCCTTGGCGGCTTGAATGTAGGGCTGAATGGCCTGTGCTGCCTGATGCGTTGTCTTGTCCAAGAGGTCCCTTGCGTGTGCACGCGCAAAGGCCTCGGTGTACAACTCCACGCGTTGAACGCCCAAAGCTTTACAGTGCACCATCATGTCTGCCACGGGGTCCATGAACAAACTCACACGGATTTTCCACGCGTTCAATTGCTGCACGATGGGTCTCAAAGCATCCATGTCCTTGGGCAACTGCCAACCATGATCGCTGGTGGATTGCTCCATGCTGTCGGGCACCAAGGTGGCTTGATGTGGACGGTAGGTGTCCACCAACTCCATGAGGTTGTGAAAGGGGTTGCCCTCGATGTTGAACTCGCGATGGGGCCATTCTTTCAAAAGTGCACTTAACTGTGAGACATCTTTGCTGCGGATGTGTCTCTCGTCCGGCCGTGGATGTACCGTCAAACCATGTGCTCCTGCATGCAAACACACACTAGCCGCTTTGAGCACGCTTGGGACTTCCAATGCTCTGGCGTTTCGCAACAAGGCCACTTTGTTCAAATTCACCGACAAGGCAGTGGCACGGGAGGTTTGATCTTGGAGGTTCAAAACAGATTCAGACATAGGGCAAAAGGGTTCATTGGGTTGGCCAAAGAAGGTGCTTTGAAATCAAAACAAGCAACGCTACAAAGCTTGGATATCGATCATAAACTGTCTGGTCTTCAAAGTATCCAGGCCGCATTGAAAATGGATGATTTGTCTCAATTGAGATTGCAAGGCTTGACGGCTTGGCGAGTCCATTTCCGCACAAAAGCGCAAGGTGCTGGTCAAGGCATTGGGCGCATCCAGGGCTTTTGACAAAGCCAGCCAATGACGCCCCGTCAAAGCCTGTGCAGTTGAACGATGGGCCAAAGAAGACGCATCCCAAGACGTCTGCTCAAAAGCCTCGCGCGTAGGGGTCGAATCCGCTGCGCTTTTGATCCCATGGTCCATCACTTGGGCCAGGCCCGCCTCAGGCATCAACTGATAAAGCGCCGTGTCTTTGATCGGCTCCAAGGTGGAGGTTTGAAGGCCCAAATTGGGCAAATGGCCCAAATAGGACAACATCAAAAGCTCAAACGTTCTGAGCAAGGGCCCCAAGGTGTGTTCAAACCCCGACGATAAAATTTTCACGACATCTTTGTACACATCAAAGAGCTCCGGATGCGGATCCTCGCGAGCGAGCAACTTGAGCAGCAACTCGTTCAAATAAAACCCGCTGAGCAACGACTCCCCTTGGGGCATGACATGCCCGCCAGCCCATTCTGCACTGGACAAATTGCGAACCTCTTGCTCTCCACTGAAACCCAAATTCAAGGGCTGCAAGGGCATCAAAACCGGTCGGAAATTGGAGTGGGGCCGCTTGGCACCTTTGGCCACCACCACCAGCCGTCCATGGTGGCGGGTGAACACATCCAACACCAAACTCGACTCGCTCCAGGGGTAGCGGTGCAACACAAAGGAGGGTTCCTCTAGCGTGCGGGTGAGAGCACTTTTTTTACTCGTAGCCAAAGCTGCGCACCCGAGCCTCGTCATCGGCCCACCCTGAGCGCACTTTCACCCAAATCTCTAAAAACACCTTGGCCTGCATCAGTCGCTCCAACTCTAGTCGCGCATCCGTGCCCATGCGTTTGAGTTTTTCACCTTTTTCACCGATCACCATGGCCTTGTGACCTTCGCGCTCGACCACAATGGTGGCGGCAATTTTGACCATGCGTGCCACTGATCGCCCGGGCTCTTCGGTGAACCGATCGATGACCACGGTGGAGGTGTAGGGCAACTCATCACCTGTTAGACGAAATAATTTCTCACGAATGATTTCACTGGCCAAAAACTTTTCGCTTCGATCGGTCAACTCGTCGTTCAAATACCACCAGTCTTGTTCTGGCAAATCTTTGATGCACAGTTGCACCAAACGCTCGATGTCTTTGGGACTTTTGGCTGACATCGGAAAAATCGCATAAAAATCAAACCGCGCTTGCATCTCCTTGAGCCAGGGCATGAGCTCTTCTTTGTTGTGAACTTGATCGACCTTGTTGGCGAGCAACACCACTTTGGTTCCAGGCTTGAGAAGTCCAAGGACCTTGGTGTCTGCCAAAGAAAAATAGCCCGCCTCAACCACAAAAAGCACCAAGTCCACGTCACCCACAGCACCTAAAACGGTTTTGTTGAGCGACCTGTTCAAGGCATTGTTGTGCAGGGTTTGAAACCCAGGGGTGTCCACAAACACCAGTTGACTGCTGGCCTCGTTGCGAATGCCCGTGATGCGGTGGCGGGTTGTTTGTGCTTTTTTGGACGTGATGCTGATTTTTTGACCCACCAAAGCATTCATGAGCGTGGACTTGCCCACATTGGGCCTGCCCACAATGGCAATCAAACCCGAGTGTCTGGGCCCCAAGTCTTCATGCACCTCGGGTGCATCTGAGCCGGTGGAGAGCTCGCCCTCTAAGGGCTTGGCAATCAAGTCCTTTAAGGACGCCAAAGAAGCAGGCAGCTCAGCGGTCTTTTGAACTTTGACTCGGGTTTGTGGCGTTAAAGCTTGGGCCTTTTGTGGGCCCTTTTCTTGGCCCTTAATTGTGCTCTTTGCTCCGCCCTCTTCTTGGCCCACTTTTGGCGAACTCATAATTTTTTTTCCTTGATTGACTCCAACATGGCCAAAGCAGCCACTTGTTCCGCTGCACGCCTTGAGCCGCCGATGCCTCTTTCTATCAAAGACAGCTCGGGCACCTCGCACTCCACATCAAAAGTCTGTTGATGCGCCGCTCCAAGGGTGCCCACGACACGGTAAATGGGCAACTTTAAACGCTTGGCTTGAAGCCACTCTTGCAATTCGGTTTTGGGGTCTTTAGAAGCCGCTTGCATGGTGGGGTTGATTTGGATCGGCTCAAAAAGCCTCAAGACCAAAGCTTGTGCTTTGTCGTAACCAGCGTCCAAATAGACCGCACCAATCAAAGCCTCCAAGGTATCGGCCAAAATAGAAGGCCTCTTTTGCCCACCAGATTTCATCTCTCCTTCACCTAGTCGTATGAGGGCTGGGAGCTTCAATTCCATGGCCAATTGGTGCAAGGTGTCTTGTTTCACCAAGTTAGCTCGCACTCGAGACAAGTCCCCTTCAGGCAAATCGGGCAAGGCCTCATAGAGCATGCTTGAGACCGCTAAATTGAGCACCGAATCCCCTAAAAACTCTAGCCTTTCATTGTGGTTTGAACTGAAACTTCGATGCGTCAAAGCTTGCTGCAGCAATTGAGGCTTTTCAAAGCTCAAACCCAGCCGCTCCAGCAACTCTTGATGAGCGCGACTCAAAGTAGAAGATGAGGACAACTTAGTCAAAACCACCAATGCGTTTCAAATTGCCAAAATTCATCCACACGTAAAATGCGCGGCCTACGATGTTTTTATCCGGCACAAAACCCCAATAGCGAGAATCGAGGGAGTTGTCCCGGTTGTCTCCCATCATGAAATAATGCCCTTCAGGGACTTTACAAACAATGCCCTCCAAGCTGTATTGGCATTGTTCTTTGAAAGGAAAATTGCTGGCTCCTTCTACAAACGCAGGTCTTTCATTTTCGTTCAACAAACGATGCTTGACCTTCTCCACCTTGGGATCGCCTGTGGGCAAGGTTTCCTCAAATTGCTTGATGTACCTCAACGAGTCTTCTTCAAAAAAGTCAGGGACCGACTCGTCTTGAACGGCAACCCCATTGATGGTGAGCTTTTTATTGATGTAAGCGACCTCGTCCCCCGGCACACCCACCACACGTTTGATGTAGTCCAAGCTGGGGTTAGGTGGGTAGCGAAACACCATCACATCGCCTCTTTTAACAGGCTCACCATCGGTGATTTTTAAGTTGATCACGGGCAAGCGAACGCCATAGTGAAACTTATTGACCAAAATCAAGTCGCCCACCCAAAGTGTTGGAATCATGGAGCCCGAAGGAATCTTAAAGGGCTCAAATAAAAATGAACGCAATATAAAAACCACCAAGATCACAGGGAACAAACCTGCGGTCCAATCCAACCACCAAGGTTGACGCAAGATGTCAGATTGTTTGGCTTGGATGTCGAGCGGTTCTTGCTGAATGCCCATGCGAGCTAGTTCATCGACCCGCTTGTGCTCGGCCAGGTCCAGGGCTTGCGCCTCTTGAACCCTTCGGGGCAAGAAAATCAGCTTCTCGAAAATCCAATAAATCCCCGTCACCACCGTTGCTGAGAACAACAAGAGTGCAAAATTGCCCTCTTGGTATCCCAGGTACCAAGAGCCAATGTACAGACCAAAGGCGCCTAAAACAAATGCCGTTAAAATTGCCATCTCAATCCTCTACTTGCAGTATGGCTAAAAAGGCCTCTTGTGGGACTTCAACAGAGCCGATTTGTTTCATTCTTTTCTTACCCGCTTTTTGTTTCTCAAGGAGTTTTCTCTTGCGAGAGATGTCTCCTCCGTAGCACTTGGCCAATACATTTTTACGCAGCGCCTTGATCGACTCGCGAGCAATGATATTAGCACCAATCGCAGCTTGTATCGCCACGTCAAACATTTGTCTTGAGATGATTTCACGCATCTTTGCAACCACCGCACGACCTCGGTATTGGGACTGCGAGCGGTGAACGATGATGGACAAGGCATCGACCTTTTCACCGTTCAAAAGGATGTCGACTTTGACCACATCCGATGCACGGTATTCTTTAAAGTCGTAGTCCATGGAGGCATAACCTCTAGAGACAGACTTGAGCTTGTCAAAGAAATCCAAAACGATTTCACCCAATGGCATTTCATAGGTCAACATCACTTGTCGTCCATGGTAAGCCATGTTGAGCTGAACCCCTCTTTTTTGATTGGCCAGGGTCATGACGGCTCCCACATACTCCTGAGGCATGTACAGGTGCACCGTCACGATCGGCTCTCTGATCTCTTGAAGCTTGCCTTGGTCAGGCATTTTGGAGGGGTTCTCAACCATGACCACCTCTCCGTCGCCTTGGACCACTTGGTAGACCACACTCGGAGCGGTGGTGATCAAATCTTGGTCAAACTCTCGCTCAAGTCTTTCTTGCACAATCTCCATGTGCAAAAGACCCAAAAAGCCACACCTGAAACCAAACCCAAGGGCTTGAGAGACCTCTGGCTCGTATTGCAGTGAGGCGTCGTTGAGTTTCAACTTTTCTAAACTGTCTCTGAGTGAGTCGTACTGATTGGCCTCCGTTGGGTACAAACCCGCAAACACCTGGGGCTGGATCTCTTTGAAGCCGGGCAAGGCCTCTGTGGCCGTAGCACTTGCTCCACCCGTACCGGCCTTGATCTGAGTGATCGTGTCGCCCACTTTTGCCGCTTGCAATTCTTTGATGCCTGCAATGATGTAGCCCACTTGACCTGCACTGAGTTGTTGTCGGGGGACGTTGGCTGGTGTAAAGACACCTAACTTTTCCGCGATGTAGGTGGTCTCTGTGGCCATCATTTTGATGCGGTCTCCACAATTGAGTTCGCCATCGACGACACGCACCAACATCACCACCCCCACGTAGGTGTCGTACCAACTGTCCACAATCATGGCACGCAATGGGCCTTGCGGATTCCCACGTGGTTGCGGCACATGGGCCACGATGGCCTCTAAAATTTCATCGATCCCCATGCCCGTCTTGGCCGAGCAAGGAATGGCCTCGGAGGCATCGATACCAATCACATCTTCAATTTCGGTTTTCGCATTGTCTGGGTCAGCTTGCGGCAAATCCATCTTGTTTAAAACCGGAATCACCTCGACACCCAAATCAAGGGCGGTGTAACAGTTGGCCACCGTTTGCGCTTCAACACCTTGCGAAGCATCGACCACCAAGAGGGCACCCTCACACGCGGACAATGAACGCGAGACCTCGTAAGAAAAATCCACGTGGCCAGGGGTGTCGATGAGATTCAAGTTGTACGTCTCACCGTTGTTCGCTTTGTAGAGCAAGGACGCCGTTTGCGCTTTGATGGTTATCCCACGCTCTTTTTCAATGTCCATGGAGTCCAAAACTTGCGCTTGCATGTCGCGGTCCTCAAGCCCACCACACCGCTGGATCAAGCGATCGGCAAGTGTAGATTTACCGTGATCAATGTGAGCAATGATGGAAAAATTTCTGATGCGATTCATCAACGGGAAGACCTAAGTAGTTGAATTTAAATGATCATTGACATAAAAAAGGGCGCGTCAACTGCTGACGCGCCCGGAACCAACAATCTATGGCAACTGCGATAGTTGGGACTTTATTGTAGGCAAAATTGCCTTCAAAGACAGCCCCCCATGGACCCTGTTGGGTTCGTTGTAGGTCAACAACATGAAAGTTATTCACAGCTTAGCCACAGGAACGATTAAAAAAAAAGGACAACTTGTGAGCGAGCTGTGGAGTAAGTGTGGAGACTGTGTGCGTATCAGCATAACAAGTGTTTTTTGGATTCTATATCGAGACGTCTAACTTGCATTCAAAGATTCTAAGGCTAAATTGTAATAAAAAAATATTCTTTTATTTTCATTTTCATGGCACAGAATATCTTAAAAATAATTGATCAAAGTTCCCTTTTTGCATCAATTCCCTTATACCCGACCTTGATTTAGGGTATTTTTTGCTCATTGTGCATTCTTTTTGATTACAAAAAACCAAGGTGGTTGGCCCAGGGGTTTGACGTGTTGGACCTCATTTGCCCGGACGAATGATCGCGTATTGGGACCAATCCCCTCTTTTAAAGAGCACGGCCGTGGGCTTGGTTTTGTCCAACTTGGCAAAAGCACTCTCAAAATCTTTGACCGAATGAATCTCTACGTTGGCCAATTGCAAAATGACGTCGCCCTCTCTTAAGCCTGCACGCGCTGCAGCTTCCACGGCTTGATCCACACGCACGCCCAGACGGACCTTCAACTCTCGTTTGGCGCTTTCACTTAAATCGCTCAAGCTCAAACCCAAAGCGGCGAACGCGGATGCGGCTGGGGCTTTTTCAGTAGGCGTGGTTGCGGCCACTTTCTTCTCAGCTTCAAACTCGCCAACGGTGACCGAGATGTCTTTGTTCACGCCTCGCCTGAGCACACCCAACAGCGATTTGGTGCCAGGCTTGATGCCCCCCACAAACCTTGGCAGATCGATAGATTTTTCGACCAGCTTGCCATCCACTTTGGTGATGATGTCGCCAGCCTCAAGGCCTGCTTTTTCTGCAGGCGAGTTGGCCTCCACGTTTTGAACCAAGGCACCCTGTGCTTTGGACAGCCCCATGGATTCAGCAAGCTCTTTGCTGACGGGTCCGATTTGAATGCCCAAGCGACCTCGTTGGACTCGCCCATTGAGCCTGAGTTGATCGCTGACACGAACAGCCTCATCGATGGGTATCGCAAACGAGATGCCCATGAACCCCCCTGAACGTGAATAAATTTGGCTGTTGATGCCAATGACCTCTCCACGCATGTTGATCAAAGGGCCACCCGAGTTGCCTGGGTTGATGGCCACATCGGTTTGAATGAATGACACGAACTCACCCGTGTCCCTTTGTTTGGCGCTCACAATACCCGCCGTGACCGTGTTCTCAAACCCAAAGGGGGACCCAATCGCCATGACCCACTCGCCAACCTTAAGTCGTCCCACATCTCCAATTCGAACGGCAGGCAAACCCGTGGCTTCAATCTTCACGACAGCCACATCCGTCCTTTTATCAGATCCGATAATTTTTGCTTTGAACTCTCTTTTGTCAGGCAAGGTGACCAAGACTTGGTCGGCCCCTTCAACCACGTGCGCGTTGGTCATGATCAAGCCATCGGCACTCAAAATAAAGCCAGACCCAACCCCTTTGGGTTGCTCTTCCTCTTGAGGAGCGTTGCGATTGGGACGTGGTTGACGTGGCGCATTGGGCGCGCCAGGGTTGCCAGGGAAAGGCACGCCAAAAAACTTCTTAAAGAGCTCTTGCATTTCTTCGTCCGCGTCTGATGGGCCATTGGCAGATGGCGCGCGTGTTGCAACTTTTTCAATGGTACGAATATTGACCACGGAGGGGCCCACCAACTCAACCAAATCTGTGAAATCAGGCAAGGTCCGAGTCCCTTGTGCACCAGCAACAAGAGGCGAACTCACCCAACCCGAGCAGGCCAGAAAAACCACCAGCCATGTACAACGAATCTGTTTTGCAGATTGAACCAAAAATTGCATACTTCTCTCCAAAAACAAGCCTCTCGATGGACCAGACCTCTTAAAAGCACCATCACAGGCACTCTGGACAAAGATCAAGGCTTTTAGATGAGGTCGATATGAAAAAATACAAGCCCATCTCATGGGCACTGTTTTTTATAAACTCAGCTCTAGAACTCGCCAACACCTCAAAACATGTTCACGTCCATCCTTGAAGAAACGACGTAGGGGTGGAGGACTCCTTT
>CAIMNS010000135.1 GCA_903842945.1 uncultured Burkholderiales bacterium | reverse complement strand
TAAGCTTCCATTTTTATTCACCTGGAGCGGGAAACGAGGCTCGAACTCGCGACCTCAACCTTGGCAAGGTTGCGCTCTACCAACTGAGCTATTCCCGCGTGGATACATATTATATCTTACTTTAAAGCTTTTTGCCCAGATAAAAATGAATGTTTTTAATTGCCCAAGTCTTAAAATAAAAACGCCAAAAGTTACTTCAGTGTTTCACAGCAACAACTGGCGCCTGAGGGTCTGAGGCGACCGGGGTGGGAACCACTTCCTCCTCTGGCAAAGCCTCAGGCAAGCGGATCAAGGCCAACTCAAGAACTTTATCAATCCACCGGACCGGCACAATCTCTAAACCATTTTTTACATTCTCAGGAATCTCTTGCAAATCTTTGACATTTTCCTCTGGTATCAAAACCGTCTTGATGCCGCCCCTGAGGGCTGCCAACAGCTTCTCCTTCAAGCCACCAATTTCAGTGACCTCCCCCCTTAGGGTGATTTCTCCAGTCATCGCAACATCACCGCGGATAGGTATTCCAGTCAATGCAGAGACCAAGGCTGTGGTCATTGCAGCACCCGCACTGGGTCCATCTTTGGGTGTTGCACCGTCAGGCACGTGGATGTGGATGTCCTTTTTCTCAAACATCTCATCCTTGATGCCTAAACGTTTTGAGCGCGACCTCACAACGGTTCGAGCGGCCTCCACCGACTCTTTCATCACGTCACCCAAGGAGCCCGTTCTGGTGATATTGCCTTTTCCGGGCATGATCGCCGCTTCTATGGTCAGCAAATCTCCCCCCACCTCAGTCCAAGCCAAACCCATCACTTGGCCCACTTGGTCCTGTGTTTCAGCCCGACCATAATTGAACTTCTTGACACCCAAAAACTGATCCAAGTTTTCCGCGTTGACCAGCACCATCGGTTTCATTTGTTTCAATTGAAGTGCTTTGACCACTTTTCGGCAAATCTTTGACAGCTCACGCTCCAAGGACCTCACGCCCGCTTCACGGGTAAAGTACCTCACCACATCACGAATGGCTGATTCTTGAACCTCGAGTTCGGAGTCCTTCACGCCATTGTTCTTCATTTGCTTGGGCAGCAAATATTTCATCGCAATGTGCGTTTTTTCGTCCTCTGTATAGCCAGACAAACGGATCACTTCCATGCGATCGAGCAAGGCAGGCGGAATGTTCATTGAATTGGATGTGGCAACAAACATCACATCGCTCAAATCAAAATCGACCTCCACATAATGGTCATTGAAGGTGTGATTTTGCTCCGGATCGAGCACCTCTAGCAAAGCGCTTGATGGATCCCCACGAAAGTCACTTCCAAGCTTGTCGATTTCATCGAGTAAAAACAGCGGGTTACGGGTGTTGACCTTGCTTAAATTTTGCAGCAATTTACCAGGCAAAGCACCAATGTAAGTTCTTCGATGCCCGCGAATTTCAGCCTCATCGCGCATGCCGCCCAAGGCCATTCGGACATATTTGCGCCCAGTCGCTTTTGCAATGGACTGACCCAAGGAGGTCTTGCCTACACCGGGTGGGCCCACCAAACACAAGATAGGCGCCTTGACTTTCTCAACGCGTTGCTGGACCGCCAAATACTCCAAAATACGGTCCTTGACTTTCTCTAGCCCATAATGATCTTCATTGAGCACGCCCTCTGCAAAAGCGAGATCATGTTTGATTTTGGTTTTTTTGCTCCATGGCAAATTGACCAAAACATCAATGTAATTCCTGACCACAGTCGCCTCGGCCGACATGGGCGACATCAACTTTAATTTTTTCAACTCTGCATCAGCCTTTTTCTTGGCTTCCACAGGCATTTTTGCGGCCTTGATCTTTTTCTCAATCTCCTCGATGTCAGCACCCTCTTCGCCCTCGCCCAATTCTTTTTGAATCGCTTTGACTTGCTCGTTCAAATAAAAATCGCGTTGGTTTTTCTCCATTTGGCGCTTGACGCGACCACGAATGCGTTTGTCTACATTCAAAATGTCCACTTCACGCTCGAGTTGCTCAAAGAGGTTTTCAAGTCTTGGCTTGATTTGCGCCAAATCAAGGACGAGCTGCTTGTTCTCCAGCTTCAAGGGCAAATGCGCCGCGATCGTATCGGCCAAGCGTCCCGGGTCATCGATGCTCGAAATCGAGGTGAGGATCTCCGGGGGAATCTTCTTGTTGAGCTTCACGTACTGGTCAAACTGCTGCATGACCGCTCTTCTAAGCGCTTCAATTTCAGTCTCTAAATTGGCCACTTCACCTGCTTCGATCGGTGTGACGTTGGCGTTGAAATGGGCCTCACCGTCTTCAATCAAATTGACTTTTGCACGCTGCTGACCTTCCACCAGCACCTTGACCGTCCCATCAGGCAACTTGAGCATCTGAAGTATGGTGGCCACGCAACCGACCTCAAACATATCGCCCACAGAGGGCTCATCCTTGGCCGCCGCTTTTTGCGCAACCAACATGATCCTTCGCTCTTGAGACATCGCCGTCTCCAAAGCTTTGATGCTCTTGGGGCGTCCCACAAAAAGCGGGATCACCATGTGGGGAAACACCACCACATCTCGAAGAGGCAACAAAGGCAAATCCAAGGGGGTGGCAGGCAGGGGAACTTGTCCGGACATGGTCAAACTTCCTTCAGTGAAGGGAGCGAAAGATCAAATAACTTTGACGCCCGCTCCCAAGGGTTGTTCATCAAGCTTTCTTGGCTTCCTCGCGGTAAACCAATAAAGGGGGTTTGTTTTCTTCAATCGTGGACTCGTCCACCACGACCTTTTCAACATTGTTCAAATTGGGCAATTCATACATGGTGTCGATCAAGGAGATTTCAAGGATGGATCTCAAACCTCTTGCGCCCGTTTTTCTGGCCAAGGCCTTCTTGGCAATGGCTTTAAGAGCGGCCGGGCGAATCTCTAAGTCCACACCCTCCATGGCCAAGAGCATCGCATATTGCTTGACCAAGGCGTTTTTGGGCTCTGTCAAAATTTGAACCATGGCGTCCTCACTCAACTCACTGAGGGTGGCCACCACGGGCATGCGACCCACCAACTCTGGGATCAAGCCAAACTTGATCAAATCTTCCGGCTCCACGTCACTAAAAACCTGGGTCAAGCTTCTTTCTAGTTTGCTCTTGACGGTTGCACCAAAGCCAATGCCAGACGCCTCGGTGCGGCTTTCAATGACTTTTTCAAGGCCCGCAAAGGCCCCGCCGCAAATGAACAGTATGTTGGTCGTGTCCACTTGAACAAAATCTTGGTTGGGATGCTTTCTGCCGCCTTGTGGAGGCACAGAGGCCATGGTCCCCTCGATCAGTTTGAGCAAGGCTTGTTGAACACCTTCCCCCGAGACATCCCTGGTGATAGAGGGGTTGTCAGACTTACGTGTGATTTTGTCAATTTCATCGATGTAGACGATGCCTCTTTGCGCACGCTCGACTTCGTAATTGCAGGTCTGCAAAAGCTTTTGAATGATGTTTTCAACATCCTCGCCCACGTACCCCGCCTCTGTCAAGGTCGTGGCATCGGCCATGACAAAGGGCACATCAAGCATTCTGGCCAAGGTCTGAGCGAGCAAGGTTTTACCGGAACCGGTGGGGCCGATCAGCAAAATATTGCTCTTGCTGAGTTCAACATCCTCTTTTTTCGCCTTCTCTTTGTGCTTCAAACGCTTGTAGTGGTTGTAGACAGCCACCGACAAAGAGCGTTTTGCCACCTCTTGACCAATGACGTATTGGTCCAAATTGTTTTTGATCTCATGGGGAGTTGGCAACTCGCCCTTTTCGCCTTTGAGGCTTTGCGCCGTGTTGGGCAACTCATCTCGGATGATCTCGTTGCATAAATCAATGCATTCATCGCAAATGAACACCGAGGGGCCAGCGATTAACTTCTTGACCTCGTGTTGACTTTTGCCACAAAACGAGCAAAAAAGCGTTTTTTCAAATGAAGTGCCTTTTTTCTCGGCCATGAAAGATTCTTTAAGTAAGGGATATGTCAATGATAACTAAAAAGCCAGGGCCCAATGGACAACAAGCGCCTAAAACAAGAGAAAGAAGCCATAAATTGACAACTTCTTTCCTCTACAGAGCCTTTGATCCTATCCAAACCGCCTTTTAGGGCCTTTTGGCGATCACTTGATCGACCAAACCGTAATCTTTGGACTCTTCGGCGGACAAGTAGTAATCGCGCTCGGTGTCTTTCTCAATTTTCTCTAGGGGTTGGCCGGTGCGTTCAGCCAAAATCTTGTTCAATTGCTCACGGGTCTTCAAAATTTCCCGGGCATGGATCTCAATTTCAGTCGCCTGTCCCTGTGTGCCGCCCAAGGGCTGATGAATCATCACCTTGGAGTTGGGCAGAGAAAACCTCTTGCCTTTGGCGCCTGCAGCCAGCAAAAACGCACCCATGCTTGCAGCCATGCCTATGCACAAGGTCGACACATCGGGCTTGATGAAGTTCATGGTATCGAAGATGGCCATGCCAGCACTGACCGAACCACCGGGTGAATTGATGTAAAAGGAGATGTCCTTGTCAGGATTTTCACTCTCCAAAAAAAGCAACTGAGCAACCACCAAATTGGCCGTCTGATCGTTCACAGGACCGACCAAAAAAATCACCCGCTCTTTAAGTAAGCGAGAGTAAATGTCATAAGACCTCTCACCACGACCCGATTGCTCGATCACCATGGGAACCATCCCAAGGGCTTGGATATCTAAGTTGCTCATGTGTTCATTCTTTCCTAAAATATTTGCTAGGCAAGCTCTTTAAGCTTGCCCCATCAATTCTTCAAACGTAACGATTTTCTCTTTGACTTTGACTTGAGAGAGCACGTATTGCGTTACATTTTCTTCAACCACCAAGGCCTCAACTTCGGCCAAATTTTGTTGATTGCTGTAATACCAACGGCTCACATCTTCTGGCTTTTCATAACTTGAAGCCAAGTGCTCAATGTGATCTTTGATTTGATCAGGCTTGGCATACAAGTCGTTGGAGCTCACCAGCTCAGAGACCACCAAGCCCAGGCGAACACGGCTCTCAGCTTGTGGCCTAAAGAGATCCTCTGGAATGGGCGCCTTGTCTGCGTCCTTGATGCCTCGTTGCTTCAAATCCGCTCTGGCGCGCTCCACCATTCGATCGAGCTCGGACTGGACGATCGACTTGGGCAAATCCAATTCCGATTTGGACACCAAGGCGTCCAAAACAACTTGTTTGTTTTTGCTGAGCAAGCGAGATTTCACCTCACGCTGCAAATTCTTTTCGATGTCCGCCTTCAAGCCTTCCACCGTCGGTGTAGCAACACCCAAGGATTTGACAAAGGCTTCGTTGAGCTCGGGCAAGTGGGCGCTTTCAATCTTCTTTAGCGAGACCATGAAATCGGCGGTTTTTCCAGCCACGTCTTTGCCATGGTAATCAGCAGGAAAACTCAAAGGGAACGTCTTGCTTTCACCGGTTTTCATGCCCTTGACCGCCTCTTCAAACTCCTTGAGCATCTGACCTTCACCAACGACAAATTGAAAATCGCTGGCTTGACCGCCTTGGAAGGGTTCGCCGTCGACTTTTCCTTCAAAGTCAACCGTGACCCGGTCATCCACCTCAACTTGAGCCTCTTTTGACTTTTGATTGAAGCTGCGTTTTTGCTTCAAAAGAATATCGATGGTTTTATCAATGGCCTCTTGGGTCACTTCAGCATGAAACTTTTCAACCTCCAAACTGGACAAATCGCCAAGCTTGACCTCTGGGTAAACTTCAAAAACCGCGTCAAAGGCGAGTTGGCCTTCGGGTGACACTTCCTTTTCACTGATCCTAGGCGCACCTGCGACCCTGATTTTGGCTTCATTGGCGACAAGGGAGAACGCTTCTCCGACCTTGTCATTCATGACGTCGTACTGAACAGAATAGCCATAACGCTGAGCCACAATGTTCATGGGCACCTTACCAGGTCTAAAGCCATCGATCTTGACTTGCTTGGACAACTTCTTCAAGCGTTGATCTACTTCATGTTGAATGGTTTCAATGGGAAGGGTCAAGGTGACTTTTCTCTCCAATTTTTCAAGCGTTTCAATGAGGACTGACATTTTATTTTTTACTCCAAAAAGACTGCCAAGGGCTTGCAAGCCAAAGGTTCACATTCAAAAAGCCAAATTCAAACGAACCTTGCTCCGAGGGATGCTGCCCAGGCAGCATGACTTCCATCAAACTGCAAGAGCATTCATTGCCTTCAAGGACGGATGGTCAAGGCCTTCAAGCATGAAGGCGTCAAGCTCAACCGAATCAAGGAAAAATGAAGTGCTCTACACTTTGTCATGAACAAAGCCGGGGGCCCTCTGGTTGTGTCCTAGCCCATCAGGCTGCTAGGGCCCCAAGTTCCGAATCCCTTGATTCTATCCTAGCCGATGTGGCTTTTTAGGCACGCTTGGAGCACCGCCTTGATCGACTGCCTTGAAAAGGATGCCTCGCAGCTGTGGGCTTAAACGAAAAACCCAAGGTCTTTTTGAGAGAAGTTTTTTAAGTTCGGCAAAATACTCAATTGATCCTGTGCAGAAACACCAAACCATGTTGCCAAGGTGGAGGCCACTTGATCCACCGAGATCGAAGGCAACAAGCGACCTTGCCCGACGTCATCGGGTCCCGAGTTGGCGATCACTGGCGCTGAGCCGATGAATTTTTGCCCTTTGACTGCACCTCCCATGACAAAGTGCATGCTGCCCCATCCATGGTCTGAACCGTCGCTGTTGCTGAGCAAGGTGCGGCCAAAGTCAGAGGCGGTGAAGGTGCTCACTTGATTGGACACCCCCAACTCTTGCGTGGCTTTGTAAAACGAGGACATGGCGTCCCCCACCAATTGCATCAACCCAGGATGGTATTTGGTCAAGGCGGTGTGATTGTCAAAGCCTCCCAAGGAGACAAAGAACACCTGGCGCTTGACACCCAAAGAGCTTCTAGAAGCAATCAGTTTGGCCACCACTTGGAGTTGGTTGGACAAACTGTTGGCCAGTGGAAACAAGGTCGTGAGCGGATTGATCTTGGACAAGGCCAGGCTCACTTGATCGTGCGCATCGATGGAGCGTGCGGTTGTTTTGATGTACTCTTGCTCCAAGAGGTGGGTTGAAGGCGTCACGATCATTTTGCTCAAAGCCGCTTGGCAAGCCGCAGAGCCAAACAAAGCACTTTTGATCCCATTGATCTGCACCGAACCCGATGCGCTCAATTGGTACTGCGAGGTGTATTTTCCAGTCAGATAAACGGCATTGCCCCCCAGCCCAATGCAGGTGAATGCGGACTTTGAATTGTTGGACTGAAACAGGTCTCCCATGCGTCCGCCCCAACCCGAGGTCGCGCCCTCAGGGTTAGAGGATTGCCAATAGGATTGTTGATCGTTGTGCGAAAACAGTTTAGGCGGCAGCGGCACTGACGCGCTCGTGAACTGCGCCTTGGTGGTGGGTTGAACCAAGGTGCCCACATTCAAGATCACGCTCATTTTGCCCGCATCAAAAATCGGGATCAAGGACGACAACTCAGGCGCCAAGGCATATTGGCGCGAGTTGGCCAAAGGCGTTGAAGGCTTTAAAAGCGTATCGCTCAAGAAAGGCAAATCGATGGCCAAGTTGGACCTGAAACCGGTGTAAGCCGCATGACTGGGCGCATCAAAGGGAATCAAGGTGTTGGCGTAATCGTTGCCTCCATACATGAAAACACAAACGATCGCCTTGTAATCATCGCTCGAAGCGAGCGCCGAAGACTGAGCCGCGGCCTCGGACAAGGCGGCCAAGTTCATCGCCAAAGGTGCTGCAGCGCCTGCGACACTCAGGCTCAAACCCGTCTTCAAAAAACTTCTTCTGGACTGATTGCGATCAAGGACTTGTAGGTTGGGGTGCATGCGCATCTTCACTTCAAAACGATGTATTGCGGACAAGCAAAAACCAAGACCAAGGCAGCATAAATCCGGTTCATGAGCCCAGCAGTTGTGATCACCGAGATCGTATCCAATGCCGCCTTCATCGAGAGCAACATGTCCGAGCTCAACTCTTGGGCGCAAAGCAAGGTGTTGAGTTCAGCCAACAAGGCGTTGGAGTCTTTGGCGACGGCCATGAGCGCCGTGTAGTCGGCCTTGACATCCCCGACGCCACTCCCAGCCACCACTCTTTGCATGAAGTTGATGTAACTGGCCACCGATGTTTCGTCAACGATTTGCAACTCCGGCGCTGTGAGACCCGCGTTGGCCAGTGCCGTGTTGGGTGGGACATAGCCTGGTCGAAAGAAATTAAAGACGGTGGGCGCACGCAGTGGGGACTGCCCCAAAGCAGTGCTCGTGCTGGACAAATCCCCCACAGCCCACAGATTCGAAGCCGATTTGGCTTGGAAAGCAATGGCCCAATTCAAGAAACGCACCACAGGCTCTCGGATTTTTCCAACAAAGGGACTTTGCGATATCAAACTCATGTCGCGCGCCTCTGGATCCATCAAAATGGCCTTGACCACGGCCTTCATGTCACCACGCACTGACGCGCCATTGTTCATGAACGTATTGGCAACGCGATTGACGTAACTTGAACTGGGGTTGCTACACACCAAGCGCTGAATCATTTGTTTGGCCAAAAAGGGAGGCAAATTCGGATGGTTGAACACGGTATCCAGAGCGATTTTTAAGGACTGAACTGCCGAGGTGCCCGAGGGGATGGTGACACCCAAAAAACTCTTGGCTCCGGTTTCATACCTTGAGTTGACTTGCACCATGGGTCGCTGCATGAGGGAAGGTGGGTAGGGGCTGGTGAGGCCGCTGGTGTCCAAGTCCCAACCCGTGAAGACCCGGGCCATGCCGCTCACATCGGACTGGGTGTAGGTTTCAATGGCAACACTGCCATTGAATTGTGGGGTGCCATCGTTGTTGAGCTTGATCAAGCCAATGGTGAACAGTTGCATGAGCTCTCGAGCATAGTTTTCATCGGGTTGACTGCCCGTGACCGCATTGCCCTTGACGTTGCCCTTGTAGGTCAAGTAATACCCCATGGCGGGGCTCAAGGTGATTTGTTCCAGCAAGGTGCGGTAATTACCAAAAGCGTTTTGCTCCAAAATATCCAGGTAATTGGCCACAGCAAACTGTCTCCACTGACTTGGCACACCTAGCACGGACAAAACACAAATTTCTGACAGCATCAAGACCATGCGTTGCCTGAGCGAATCACTTGAGGTGATCAGTTTTCGCCAAATCACATTGTCCATGCCGGTTGTAGAGTTGATGTTCGCTGCAGCCGCATAGCCCATGTCGAGCATCATCTGAGTATAGGTTTGCGTGATGGGCATGGCGGCTTGCGCATCCAACCATTGAGACAAGGTGTTCGCGCTCACAGCGCTCAATTGCTCTTTGGTAAAACCCAATGTGGCTTGGTGCAAGAACCGAGAGGCCGCATTGACCGAGTTCAAAGTACAAAGCCCCCCATTGACCAAGCATGCAAAGCCCGATAAAGCGCCTACGCGCGTGAGCACATTGCTGCTGATGGGGCCCAATACAAAAACATCCCCACTCGCGTCCCCTTGGGCGCTGACGCCCAAATAAGTTTGGGTGCTGGCGTAGTACCGATACAAATAACTGCCATAGACCAAATTCAAGGGCCCACGAGGAAACAAAGATGGATATTGACCCTCAGCCCAATTGAACAAAGCATTGGCGTCTGTCGTTGAGGGCGCACTGGCCACCAAGGTGGGCGACACCGAGGTCACCAAACTTCTTTTGACAGGCTGTGGAGGTAGGTCTGCAAGCAAAGAGAAATTGTCCTGCGCCAAAGAGGGGTCGGCCAACGCACGGCCCGCACTGGGATCAAAGCCCGCGTCACCACATCCTGATAGAACTGCCACCACCGAAGAGGTCAAGCCAAGAGATGGCCATGACCCAAACCCTGCTAGAGTTTCCTCAGGGTCAGCGGCCTCCAAGAGGGCCTCTTCGCAACGAGGCAAGAAAGGGGCTTGTTTGAAAGACATGCTTGATTTTTCCAACAATGCAAATTCTCCAACGCCAGTTGCAGGTGGCTGCCCGTTCAAAGGGGTCTTTCTTGCTTCACCCATTGGTTCGAACTGAACCGCACAAGGTTTCATTTGCACAAGTTTGATGTTTGAACTTGTGCACCACGGAAAGCATTACAACAAGAAAGTCTCCACAGCGCAAGTGTCATCTGGCTCAAAAAACCAAGCCAAGGCATCTGAATTTGAAAAGCCTTGGCCTGATACCTTCAGCGAGCGAGAAAGTGTCAAGCCGCAAGTCACTGCAGACATGGAGAAAAAGGATGGTGCGACTGACTGGACTCGAACCAGCACAGCATTTCTGCCGATAGGACCTAAACCTATTGCGTCTACCAATTTCGCCACAGTCGCATCCTGAGGAGGGATTCTAAATGCTTTTTCCAACTCCATCTCTGGGTCATGGCTTTGAAGACTTAAAAAAAGAGCTCAAAACACATGGCCTTTCACGCATCAATTTTTGGACTTTCTAAAAAAATCATCAACAAAGCATGAAGATGTCAAGCCAGAGAAAGAAATACCTTCCCACTTGGCACGAGCTCCATAAGCTTGGTAGCATGGAGGTGTGAAACATTACGAAAACTTCCCCGTGGCCTCATGGCTGTGCCCGCCCTCTCTGAGAGCGCCCATCATGGCCATCTACAATTTTGCAAGAACCGCTGATGACTTTGCCGACGAGGGTGATGCCTTGGCAGATGTACGCCTCCAACAACTGCATGATTTCAAACAGATGCTAAAGATCTGTTTGTACGAGCCTCAAAAACTTTCCGGCCCTTATCAAATCTTGTTCTCGGATTTGTCTAAAGCTGTCCTCGCGTTCAACTTGCCCATCGAGCCTTTTTTCCATCTGCTTGAGGCCTTTGAGCAAGACGTGTTGTACACCGAAAATGCCGTGCGTTACGAGAGCCAAGCGGCTTTGTTGCGCTACTGCTCCAAATCGGCCAACCCCATTGGCCGACTGCTCTTGCATTTGTATGGCATCCACGAGGCCGACTCCATCAGAAGGAGCGACGCCATTTGCACCTCGCTTCAATTGATCAATTTCTGGCAAGACCTGAGCATCGATATCCCAAGGCATCGATTTTATTTGCCCACGGGCAGCGAGCTGGAAGAAGAGTTGAGTTTTGCACACGCGTTGATGATCCAAGGTTCGCCCTTGTGCGATCGCGTGCCCGGGCGGGCCGCATGGGAGCTGAAAATGGTGGTCCAAGGGGGACTGAAAATACTGCAAAAATGCAGAACCATGAACACCTATTTGCATCGCCCAAGGATCGGCCCCATGGACTTTCCCTCCATGCTCCTTCGAGCCATGTCATAAAGGTCTTTGTTTTTTCCAGCCCAAGAAGCCAAGAAAAATCTCCTAGGCCCGCACATTTTAAGAAAAACTTGGGCCCGTCAATGGCACAATCTCTCTCCATGACGCCTCAACAATACGTACAAGACAAGGCTGCCACCTCGGGAAGCAGCTTTTATTATGCATTTTTGTTTCTCTCGAAACCCAAAAGGTTGTGCATCACCGCTTTTTATGCTTTTTGCAGAGAGGTTGACGACATCGTTGATGAGGTCACCGAGCCCGGTATTGCCGCCTCCAAATTGGCCTGGTGGAAACAAGCCGTCCTAGACGCCTTTGAAGGTCAAATGCATCACCCGGTCCTCAAAGCCCTGATGCCTTGGACCCAAGCGTTTCACATCAAAAGCCATCATCTCTTGTCCATCATTGAGGGCTGTGAAATGGATTTGACACAAACCAGGTACTTGGACCGACCCGGGCTTGAACAGTATTGTCATCTCGTGGCCGGCGTGGTGGGCGAGGTCTCGGCTTTGATTTTTGGACAATCCTCTGCTCAAACCACCCAGTACGCTCACCGTCTGGGTCAGGCGTTTCAGTTGACCAACATCATTCGCGACGTTGGCGAAGATGCGATGCGCGGACGCATTTACCTGCCCATCACAGATTTACAGGCCTTTGATGTGAAGGCCCACGAAATTTTGAACCGTGTCGATTCTGAGCGATTTCAAGCCCTGATGGCGCATCAAAGCTTGAGGGCCCAAGAACTCTATAAGGAGGCCTTTGCGCTTTTACCTCAAGAAGATCTCAGAACACAAAAACCAGGCCTGATGATGGCCAGTATTTATCGCACGCTTTTGAATGAAATTGAGCTTGCCAAATACCCGGTGCTCACGCAACGTGTGTCTCTCACACCCATCAGAAAACTCTGGCTGGCTTGGAAGGTTCAAGCCCTGGGGCTTTTTTAAAACAAAACATGACCCGCGACATCACCATTGTTGGCGCTGGTTGGGCGGGCTTGGCTGCGGCCGTTAAAGCCACTCAATTGGGCTTGAAAGTCCATCTCTTTGATGCGGCGAATGCCCCTGGTGGGCGTGCCAAGAGCGTGGCGCATCAAGGCCAGCTCTTTGACAATGGTCAACACGCCTTGATTGGCGCGTACAGTGAGACCTTGGGCCTCATCCAAACCATGGACCTGCAACCCCAAGCACTTTTTGAGCGCCAGGCCATGAAGTGGCAGTATCCAAGGGGCGAGTGCTATGCTTTGCCGCAAGATGCTTATCCTTTGAAAGCCCTCAGATCTTTGCTTTTCAGCAAACGTTTCAGTGTCAGGGAAAAATCAACGCTCCTGAAACCTTTGTTTTTTAGCGTCTCCCAAGCGCTTTGGGGCAAGACGGATGACACCGTCGCCCATCTGTTCCAAGGGGTCAGCCCCAAGATCATGCGTGACATCATCTCCCCCTTGTGCTTGTCTGCGCTGAACACGCCCGTGTCTGTAGCCAGCGCAAACATCTTCATGCGCGTGCTCAAAGATGCCTTTGCCAACCCGCCTCAATCCTGTGAGTTTTTGTTTCCCCGCCTACCCTTGAGCGACATCTTTCCCCTGCCCTGCCTCAATTGGCTTCGTGAGCGTGGCGCGAGAATTCAGCTCAACCACCGAATTGATGACCTCCAGGACTTGGACCCCCATGTCCCTGCTATTTTGGCCGTCCCACCTTGGCAAGCCAGCTTGCTCACCCATGACAAGTACCCGCAGTGGTCCATGCTGGCTAAACATATAAAACACAGAGCGATAGCAAGCATTTATGTCAAAGGCTTGCGAGCTGAGTCTGATTCGAAGCAAGCCCCCTCATCCTCTTACCCAGGGTCTTTGATGTGTTTGAACGATCACGATGAGAGCGAAGATTGTGTCCATCCCCAATTTGGCCTTCAACGTGATGTCAACGCGTCCACCAGGAATTCACACCCAGAAGGAGCTGAGCATTGGGCACTGATTGTGAGCGCCGCAGACCCCAACGCACGACAAACGATCATAGAAAACGCCCTGAAGGCTGCCTGCGAACAGTTGAAACTGAGCGACGTACAACTCGAGTTGTGCACGGTTGAAAAGCGAGCAACCTTCTCATGTGATGCCCATCTACAAAGACCCCCATGCTGGATTGACTCGGGTCTCATGGCCGCTGGCGACTATGTGCAAGGGCCCTACCCTGGCACCCTTGAGGGAGCCGTTCGCTCAGGCTTTCAAGCCGTCACGCAGCTGGTCGACGCCTCTTTTGTTTCAAGTCACGCAGGAAACACTTCGCGTGTGCTTTAAAGGTCCAGCATTCTCACGAGCTCGCCTAAATCTTTCACCGTCACGGGACACGCGCCCGTTCCCGGCCAAGCTCGCTCCTCACGGTTGATCCACACACAAGGCATCTGAAGCCCTTGAGCCCCGAGGATGTCCGTGTAGGCATCATCTCCGATGTGAAGAATCTCCTGGGCCTGGAGCTTCAAACAGTCTGCCGTGTGCTGAAAAATTCTTGGGTCTGGCTTAGCCACACCAAATTCTTGAGCACTGATCGCGTGAGCGAAGTACTGGCCTAAGCCCACTTGCTCAATGTCTGCATTGCCATTGGACAAGGCAACCATTTGAAAACGTTCACTTAACTTGTCCAGTGCCGGAATGACATCGGGGTACAAATGCACCGATTGCCTGGCTTGAAAAAAAGCATTGAACGCCTGGTCCACGTCGCTGGTGGGCTCCTCTGCACGAAGCAAGACCTCTCGGATGAGTTCTTTCCTGATGGCACTCAAATCGTGCATTTTGTCTTTGAATTGACTTTTTAAAACCTCCCTGATCTCGCTGACAAGCGCTGTGTCCTGATAGATCGACAGGGCTTTGGGTGTGTTTTGAGTGAACCACGCCAACAAAGCGGCCTCGGCTTTGGCCAAGGTGGGTCCAATGGGCCACAAAGTATCATCAAGATCGAAGGACAAAGCACGGATTTTTTGAATATTCATGGGCTGTGTTGTGAGAAAATAATGCATGGCTCAAAATTTAAGATTCTCGGAAGAACCCGCCTACCGTCATGGGCAAGCCCCAAAGACGGCGGTCATCTTGTGCAACCTTGGTACGCCCCAGGCACCCGAAAGCAAAGCTTTGAGAGTTTACTTGGCTGAATTCTTGAGTGACCCTCGTGTGGTTGAAATTCCAAGGTGGTTGTGGCTCATTATCTTGCATGGCATCATTTTGCGCTTTCGACCTTCCAAATCGGCCAAAAAGTACGCCTCGATCTGGACCGAAGAAGGCTCTCCCTTGAGAGTTTGGACCCAAGCGCAAGCACAAAGCCTACAAGAGCGCTTTAGCAACGCCCAAGAACACGTGAGCGTTCGGTATGCGATGCGCTATGGGCAGCCCAGCGTCTCTGAGGTGATGGATGCATTGAAGACCCAAGGCGTCACCAAGGTGCTGGTGTTGCCAGCCTACCCACAGTACTCGGGCACCACCAGTGCCAGTGTCTTTGACGCGTTTTACCACTGGTCCCTCAAAACTCGCACCATCCCAGAGTATCGGTTCATCAACCATTACCATGACCACAGCGCCTACATCAACGCCTTGGCTTCTCGCATCGAGCAACACTGGCAACTCCATACCCAAGCTCCCCTCTTGGTGATGAGCTTTCACGGTGTCCCAGAGAGGACGCTCATGTTGGGAGACCCCTACCATTGTGAGTGCTACAAAACTGCGCGACTTTTGGCCGAGCGTCTTGGGCTCCAAGCCTCGCAATACAAAGTCACGTTTCAATCAAGGTTTGGCAAAGCCAAATGGCTGGAGCCCTACACAGAACCCACGATTCGCGCATTGGCGCAAACTGGCCATGAACACATTGATGTGATTTGCCCAGGTTTTACCAGCGACTGCTTGGAGACCCTGGAGGAGATCAACATGGAGGTCCGCCACGCGTTCCTCGAAGAGGGGGGCAAGATCTACAACTACATCCCTTGTTTGAACAACGAGCCCCCATGGATCGATGCCCTTTATGCCATTGCTTGCCAACACCTGCAAGGTTGGAGCTTAGAGGCGCCGTCTGCCTCGGATTTGCACAACTCAAGATCTCGCGCCATGGAGTTGGGTGCAAAAGATTAAGCCCCTTTGACCTTGAGGCCTGCATGCACTTGAGGCCTGCGCGTGTTCAGGCGTCGTATTTTTTTCCCAACTCTAGCAATTGAGGCGTCTCGATCACGGCGTTCAAACCATCAAAGTCCAGCATGCGCTCTCTAAAGGCTTGGGTGGTTTGGTGCAGTTGCAAACTGCTGAAATAAGCTTGCATGTGGTGAACCAATGCCCTGACCGTGCCCCCAGGAAAGATCACGATTTTAAAACCTCGATCGGCCAACACTTTTGCGCTCTCGATGGGCGTTTGCCCGCCTTCAACCATGTTGGCCAGCAAGGGGATGCGTGAAGCAAAGCGTTCGCAAACCCCGCGCATGTGTTCCTCGGTTTTGAGCGCTTCGATAAAAAGAGCATCGACCCCACATTCCAAATAAGCCTCTGCTCGGTCCAAGGCTTGCTCAAAACCCTCCACGGCAATGGCATCTGTTCTGGCCAAGATCAAGGTTTCACTGGAGCGCCTGGCATCCAAAGCCGCATGCAATTTTCCTTTCATCTCTGGGATGCTGACCACCGACTTGCCCGCCAAATGACCACAACGCTTGGGGAAGGTTTGGTCCTCCAATTGAATCATCTTGGCACCCGCTCGTTCAAAGTCTTTGACGGTTCTTTGGGTGTTCAAAGCGTTGCCAAACCCCGTGTCCGCATCCACAATCACCGGCAAATCAACCCTCTCGGTGATCAGGCCAAGGGTTTGAACCACTTCTGTGGCCGTGGTCAACCCCACATCCGAGCGTCCCAAACGGGTGTAGGCGATCGAGGCACCAGAGAGATACAGGGCCTCAAAACCCGCTTGCTGAGCAAGCAAGGCACTCAATGCGTCATAGACACCTGGGGCAAGGACCGCACCTTGGCCCGTCAAGCGCTCTTTGAGTGTTTTGTGAGTGATGGACATAGAACTCCGATTCATGGTTAAACATTAAGCCGACAAGGTTCGCTGGATGGCATGGGCGGCAATGAATGCACTGGCCATGGCGCTTAAAAGTCCGTTGCCTGACAAATAGCCCCAAACTTCTGGACCTGACACACCTCTGGCCGCCCCTCCACCCGCAAAGGTATTGGGTAAGGCCGTTCGATCGGACTTCAAAACACGACACTGAGCGTCAATGTCCAAGCCCCCTTGCGTATGAAACAAGGCGCCAGTGACTTTGATCGCAAAAAGGGGTCGCGTCAATCCACGCTCAAAGACCCTGTCATGCTGAAACTTTTTTTGATCCTCAGACGATGCCAGCCCTTGGCCCTGCATCATGCCATCCAAGGTGTTCGCCAATGCGCCGCTTGAGCATCCAATCCACTCAGCCAAAGACTGCACAGACTCAAAACACCTCACACCTCCCATGCGCTCCAACTCCACAAAGTCCGGGAAGGTCCGGGCCAATGTCAACAAGGGGCCATCAAAGACATTGAACGCGATGCCCTGGGGCTGCGCCAAGACCTCGAGCGAAGCTTCTGAATAGCCCAAGCTTTCATTGTGAAAGCGTTGGCCCAAGGCATTGACTTGGATACCGCCTTGCATCATCAACGCCCAGGTGACCAGCACCCCTTGGGGTTGCGCCCAAGAGCCATGCCCCTGAAAAGCGGTCAAATCAGCCAACCGTGCACCCAGCAAACGACCCCATAAAATGGCACTGCCATCGTTGCCCGCATGCCCCGCATAGGTAGCTTGTTGCATCTGGGGAATGAACTCTTTGAGGAGTTGCGCGTTGCCACCAAACCCGTTGCAAGCCAAAAGAAGCGCTCCTGCACGAACATGCTCCATGCTTTTGTCGGGTCTTTGATAAGCCAGCGCACCCACGCGGCCCGTGCTTTGGATGACCCACAACTCAAGCACCCGCGACTGGGTCAACATGCAAACCTCTGCATCCTGACAGGCGCGTTGGAGTTGATCCATCAAAGCCAGCCCAGTTCGAGAGGCCAAGGTGTGCATGCGGTATTGCCGATGACCGGGGTACAAAAAATGATCCAAGACTTCCCAATTCAAACCATGCTTTTGCGACAGAGCGTCCATGGCCAAAGGAATTGCTTGTGTGTAAGCGCTCACCAAATGAGGGGCCGCCAGGCCATGTGCTTTGTCTTGAATGTCGCGTGCAAAATCTTCGGGTGAATCCTCTAGGCCCAATGCTTTTTGCGCCAGGGTGCCCGCAGCTGGAACAAATCCTGAGGACAAGGCGGTGGAACCGGCGGGGACTTCGTCCCTTTCTAAAACCAAACACTCGATGCCCAAATCTTTCAAATGCAGTGCCGCCGATAGACCGCAGGCACCTGCGCCGACGATCACCACCGGCCAGTGCATCTCCCGGGCATCGATGGGCAAGGCGTCCAAGAGCTGCTCCTCATCGGCAAACTCAAGCACTCGAAGTTCATCGTCATGGGTCTGCATGAAAGCTCACTCAAGCCTGATCTAGAAAATCTTGACAGCTCAACACACGCGCCACCGAGGCCATGTCGCTCAAAGCGGCCACATGCTGATCTTGGCCAAAGGCCGCACAGCCATCTGACAACACCCATGTGTCATAGTCTCTCACATGCGCATCTCTGACCGAACTGGCCACCCCACCGTTGGTCACGATGCCACAAACCACCAAACGCTCCACACCCGCTTTCTTTAAAAGCCAATCCAATGGGGTGTTGAAAAAAGCCGAGTACGCCACCTTGCTCACGCTCACATCCACCACCGGCAACAAGACATCGACCACACCTTGTCCCCAAGAGTTGGGCGCGAAGTCGCCCTTCCTTAAAAAGGGTCTCTTTTGCAGCAAGTGATCAGAGATCATCGGCTCGCCCTTGGCATTGGGCCACAGTGTGAACATGGATGCGCACACCATGCCACCTTGTGCCTTGATGGCTTGAGCCACAGGCAAGACCCGAGCAGGCAAAGCTTGCGCCAAAACGCTGGTGGTCTTGCCTCTGGCATAGGCCCCTTGATCAGAAAGAAAATCATTTTGCAAGTCGACGATCAACAGTGCACAATTTGTCATTGCATTCATGCGCTTTTTTCCTCCATCAGGCTTGTTCCACAGTGATCAACAAGAGTCCCATCTCATCGACCGTGCCCTTGAATCCCGGCTCCAACCAAACCGTGGTGTCGCCTTGCTCCAAAATGGCGGGCCCATGGACGACAGCGCCAATGGCAAGCGCCAAGCGATCCCACCTAGGGACGTCCCACCAGAGCTTTTGATGATAAATGCGCTGCAAGCCCAAAACCTCTTGTGAGGTCTTGCCCTTGGGCGCCAAGATGGAGAGATCAAACTTCGGGCGCACCCCAATTTTGGTGTATCGCAAATTGAGCACTCGAATTGAAACCCCATGGAGCACGCGACCAAAGGTATCTTGATAGGCTCGCTCAAAACTGCGTTGAACACTCTCGTGGGTGATCTCCCCTGGATCCAAAGTCACACTCAAGGTATGTGTTTGCCCTTGATAAAGCATGTCTAAAAGCACCACCTCATGGATCTCAGTGAACAACACCCCAGAGGCATCAAGCCTGGCTTGTGCAGCTGCAGAGAGTTGGTCAATTTTGGCCTTTAAACTCTCTAGGTCCAGCACCTTCAAAGCCTGGTTCAAGGTTTGGACAGCATCGTGCCGCATGTCGGCCATGACACATCCCAGCGCAGACGTCACGCCAGGGTACCTCGGCACGATACCCACACTCACACCGACCTCTCGCATCATGGCGCACACATGAAGTGCACCCCCTCCGCCAAAAGGCATGTAGGCAAAGTGTCTAGGGTCGTGTCCTTTTTCAATCGAGACCAAGCGAATCGCACCCGCCATTTTTGCATTGGCCAAGGTCAAAAGCGCTTCTGCCGCCTCATGCACCTCAAGACCTAGGGGCTCAGCCACGCCGCGTTGAATCGCGGCTTTGGCCAAATCCACATCCAAGGTTTGCAAAGAGCCTGCACCCAAAGGCCTCTTGGCAGCAATGCGCCCCAACAAGACATTGGCATCGGTGACTGTGGCCTGGGTGTTGCCCCGACCATAGCAAGCAGGCCCAGGAAAACTTCCCGCCGATTGGGGTCCGACTTGAAGCATGCCGCTGCCGTCCACCCACGCAATCGAACCACCGCCCGCGCCAATGGTCTCGATCTGAATCATGGGAGAGCGCACCACCAAGCCAAATTCAATGGAGGTTTGTGCCGAGAGACTGGCCTGTCCTTTGGAAATCAACGACACATCAAAGGACGTTCCACCCATGTCCCCGGTGATGACATCCAAAAAACCAGAGGCCTTGGCCACTTGTGCACATGCGATCACCCCAGCCGCAGGTCCAGAAAGTGCCGTTCGCACGGGCAACTCACTGGCCGTTTGCGAGGACATCACACCACCATTGCTTTGAACGATGAGCAGTTCACCCTCAAATCCGTGCTGATGCAAGTCCGACTCCAAGCGGCGCAAATACCCACCGACCACGGGTTGCAAGGAAGCGTTCAAACTTGCCGTTGAGCAACGCTCAAACTCCCGGATCTCAGGCAGCACCTCGCTGGCCACACTGATGTAGGGATTGGGCCAAATGTCCTTCAGTGCTGCCAGTGCTTGTCTTTCATTGAGTGGATTGGCATAGGCATTGATAAAAAACAAACAAAGCGCCTCACAACCTTGCTCGAGCAAGTCCTTCGCTTGGGCCACCACTTGCTCCAAATCCACCGGGGTATGGATGCTCCCATCGGCCAAGACGCGTTCATCGACCTCTCTTCGAAAGGGTCGCTCAATGATCGGCTTGAAACCTCCCCTCAAGCCCCATGTCTGAGGACGATCTCGACGCCTCATCTCCAGCACATCCCTAAAGCCCCTTGTGGTGATCATGCCGGTTTTGGCAACTTTGCGCTCTAACAGCGCATTCGTGCCCACGGTTGTGCCATGCACAATGGTTGAAATACGTGACACTTCAGACGTCGCACTTTGGCGCTCAGCAGACGCCCCATCCATCGAGGACACAATTTTAGCGACCCCGTTCATGAAGCCTTTGGCTTCCTCGCCGCGAGTCGAGGGGACTTTGATGATTTGCGCCTCTTGGGTGTGCTCATTGAGCACAAACAAATCGGTGAACGTTCCGCCCACGTCCACACCGACGATCCATGGTTTTTTAACTTGACTCATGATGTCGCACCTTGCACACCAGGATGCACATAGCCACCGGCTTCATCGGCTTGGATCAATTGTGGATCACGCTTTTTAGCATCTCCAAAACCCCCACCTCCCGGTGTTTGAAGCCTTAAGCGCTCACCCTTTTTGAGCTCGATGCCAAGCATCTTGGACCCCATGGGGGGCGTGTACCATTGGTGATTGTTTTCGTATTCAAATAAATTTTTGGCACCCTCTTGCCCGCCCGCAATGCCCTTGGGAGCGAATTTTGCCCGCTCGCCAAACAGGAACGCCTGTGCATGCTGCTCCAAGAGCTCAATTTCATAAACCGCGCCCAATCCTCCTCTGAACTGACCCATGCCCGCAGAGTCCTCTCGCAAGGCCCATTGGGTGAACCTCACTGGGTAGGCCGCTTCTAGAATTTCAAGCGGAGGAATGGTGGCCGTCGAGATGGGGGCATTGCCGTGGCTCAGTCCATCGCCTTGGCTGTGACCTCCGTGACCACCACCAAAAAAACTGAACATCACCCATCGCTCACCTCGCCTGGCCTCATCGCTCCTGTAACCCGACAAAGACAAAGCGTTGATGGTGCCATACGCATGCGCCAAAGCAAGTTGCTCATCTGCCAAGGCCGCGGCACTGAAAATCACATCGATCATGCGCAAAATGGTCTCTGTGTAGCCCCCAACAGGCCTGGGCCTTTGAGCGCTGATGACCAGTCCTTGTGGAATCACAAAATCCACCGCATCCAACACCCCCGCATTGGCCGGTACATCCGGAAACAAATGCTTCAAGGCCACGTAGCAAGCGGCGACCGCCGTGGCCTTGGAAATGTTCACCGGTCCCGCACATTGCTTGGCGGACGCAGAGAAGTCCAAACACATGCGCTCGCCTTGAATGCTCATCTTCAAATGGATCCCAAGCGGCTGGTCGACCACACCATCGTTGTCCAAGAAATCTTCAAAGGTGTAGTGCCCATCAGGCATGGCTTGGATGTGTGCTTGCATGAGTTTGAGCGCTCTTTGCCTCAACTCTTTCATGACCTTCAAAACAAGCGACGCATCGTACTCCTGCAACAAACCATCGAGCCGCTTGACCCCCAAATCCAAAGCGGCCAATTGGGCGTTCAAGTCGCCCCATAAACTATCAGGCAAACGCGTGTTGGCCCGAAGAATGGCCAACACATCTTCTTGCAACTCATGGGCTTGGATGATGCGAACAGGCGGAATTTGCACCGCTTCTTGCCAACACTCGGTGGCCGATGGGTTGTAATTGCCAGGCACCGCACCACCTACATCATGCCAATGAGCAGCAGAGGCCAAGTAGCAATACAACTGGCCATCTTTAAAGTAAGGCCTGACCAATTTAAAGTCATTGGCATGTGTGCCTCCCTCATACGGATCGTTAAAGAGCCACGTGTCGCCCGGTTTCATGCCCCCGCGTGTGTCTGCCACTTCACGCGCGGCTTTGACCGCAAAGGCCATGACCCCTACAAAAATGGGCAGGCCCGATTTGCCTTGAACCAAGGTGTCTCCTGTTTGGGCATCGTACAAACCGTGACAGGCATCGTGCGCTTCGGCAATGATTGGGTTGAACGCACTTCGGTAGAGCGTGGCATCCATTTCATCAGCGATTTGCTCCAAGCGCCCCTTTAAAACGGCCAGGGTCACAGGGTCAACGCTAGAGCTACTGGGCTCTGAGGGAAAACGGGGATCAGACACTTGATTCACTTCTTTCTTAACTTTAAAACGTTCACCAAACCTTTTAATCGAACCATCTCCATCAAAAACTCTGGTATAGGTTCGCAAGGCAACTCTTGGTGTTCATCCAGCCAAACCCTTGAACCCATGACCTTGATCTGCTGCCCCTCTTTCAGTTCTTGAGCTCGAGGACAGGTCAAGAGCAACAAGCCCAAATTGAACGCATTTCTAAAAAACAGGCCGCTGTAAGAGGGTGCAATCACAGCTTTCAGACCCAAGTGAACCAACACCCCGGCCGCTTGCTCTCTGGAGGAGCCAACACCAAAACCTTCACCGGCCGCGATCACGTCACCTGTCTTCACCCCCGGCGCAAAGTCAGCCCTCACGCCTTGCAGAGCGTGCTTTGCGATGGTTGGCAAATCAAACTTCATGTAGGCGCCTGGCGCCAAGGCATCGGTATCGATTTGCGCACCCAGGGACCAAACCCTAGAGGCGGGCGTTTGATCCAAAGACATGGCCTCGTTTGCCAGCGAAGTTGGACGATGCGTGCTCATGACAGCATCTCCCGCACATCGGTGATTTTCCCTCTGATCGCAGAAGCCGCCACGGTGTAGGGGGAGCCCAAATACACTTGAACACTGGCGGGGCCCATGCGGGCTTTGAAGTTTCTTGCCGTGCTGGAGATCACCGTCATGTTGTCTTCAAAGCTAGCGCCATATCCTGCGCAGGCACCACAACTGTTGGGTAAAATTTGTGCGCCCGCGTCAATCAACACCTGCATCACCCCCTCTTGTTGGGCAATGCGTTGGTCCTTTGCACTGGCTGGTGCCACCATCAAACGCGTCCCCGCATGAATGCGTTGACCTTTGAGCACTTCAGCAGCGGCCCTTAAATCATCCAGTTTCGCCCCGGTACAAGCGCCGATATAGGCGATATCAACGGCCACATCGCTATAAGCACCCACGGACTTGGTGTTGGCTGGACTATGGGGGGCAGCGACTTGAGGCGCCAGCTCAGAGGCACTGAACACATGGCGCTCTTGGATGGAGTTCACATCACTGGACCAAGTTTCAAAGCCTTCAAGCAGCTTCTCTTGCACACCCACTTCTCGCAAGTACTCAAGGGTCACCTGATCGGCCGCAACCAGGCCGGCTTGCGCGCCCATCTCGGCACTTAAGTTGGAGAGCGTCATGCGTTCACGCATGCTCAAGGCTTGAATGGTTGGCCCTGTGAACTCGATGGCTTGGTACTCGCCACCGTTGAGCCCCCTTTGTCCAATCATATGAAGCATCATGTCCTTGGCCATTAGACCCCTGGCCAAACGGCCCGTCCAATGCATCTCGATGGTTCTAGGCACTTGAATCCAAATCTGCCCTGTGACCACCACCCCCAGCATCTCTGTGGCCCCAATACCAAACATATAGCATCCAAATGCTCCACCTGTGGGCGAATGCGAGTCTCCCCCGACACAAAACATACCTGGCTTTAAATGCCCTCTCTCCGGTAAGACCACATGGCAAATGCCCTGGCTGTCAATGACATGGGGGAGCTGCCACTGTTTGGCAACTTCACGGGTGATTTTTAATATTTTTTTAGAGTCCTCGTCCCTTTCAGGCACATAGTGATCCATCACCAACACGACTTTTTGGGGATCCCAAATTTTGGCGTCCAACTCCTTGAGCATGGGCTCGAGCCTTCGCGGCCCAGAGGAGTCATGAAACATGGCCAAGTCCACTGCACAATTGAGCACCTCGCCAACACGAACCGAGGACACGCCAGCAGCTTTGGCAATGATTTTTTGCGCTAGGGTTTGTGCCACGTGGGCGCCACCCGCCTTGATCGGGTCTTGAGAGAAAGATGGGCTTGGGCTTGCTTGGGTCATTCGGGCTTGGCTCCAGAAAATTTCACCACCTCTCGCCATCGTGCGATATCGACCTCTAAAAATTTAGCGAACTCTTGAGGACTGTTGCCCACCGGTGTCGCACCCTCGGACTCAATGCGCCGACGCACCTCAGCGGTTTGAATGGCATGGATCGATGCCTCGCTCAGGCGCTTGGTCAATTCCGTTGACAATTTGGCTGGACCAAACAAACCAAACCAAGCGCTGGACTCAAAGCCAGCAAGCGTTTCTGCAATGGCGGGCACATCGGGAAAAGCGCTCAAACGTTTAGGAGAGGTGACCCCCAGAGCCTTTAATTTTCCAGTGGCAATGTATTGTTGGGCATTGCCTATGTTGGCAAACATCAACTCGACTTGACCGGCCAACACATCTTGAATCGCGGGTGCCGTCCCCCGATAAGGAATGTTGGCAATGTTGACCCCTGACTTGAGCTTGAACATGTCACCTGCCAGATGCAAAGAGGAACCCACGCCACCGATGGCGAAATTGAGTTTGCCAGGCTTTCTTTTGGCCAAGTCGATCAATTCGGCGACATTGGCAACACCCAAACTTGGGTGCGCGACCAACATCGAGGGCGAAGAGGAGACCAAGGTGATGGGTGTGAAGTCTTTGATCGGATCAAAGGGCAGTTGCGGATAGAGAGAAGCGTTGATCGCGTGGGATGTAAAACTCATCAACAGCGTCAACCCATCAGGGGTCGACTTGGCCACCGCATCTGCCGCTAAATTTCCACCCGCACCCGTTTTATTTTCCACCAACACCACCCTTGAGAGTTGCTGGCCCAAGGCCTGCGCCATGGCCCTTGCCATGGTGTCGGTGGTCCCACCGGCTGAGGCCCCCACCCATATTTTGATGGGCAACTGATTGCTCGGCAATGAGGTTTGAGCGCGAGCCCCAAAGCACAAGAGGCTCAAGACGCTCAAAAAACTCAATGCCCCAACCAGCGCAATCCCCCAGGGGTGCCGCCTGGTGGGCAAGGAAACAGACCCTTTAAAGCTCATAAATTTTTCCATTTTCAAGTTCAGTTTCAGTTTTAGTTTCAGGTTCAACAACTTTCAAAGGGTCTTACAAAAATGCAAAACCTACAGACTTCTTTTTAAACACCCAAATAAGCTTGCCTCATGGCATCGCTTTTCAGCAGCTCTTTGGGTTGACCCTCAAAACGAATTTCTCCATTTTCAAGCACATAGGCCCTATCAGCAATCTCCAAAGATTGCGCCACATTTTGTTCCACCAACAAAATCGACAACCCTGTCTTTTTCAGTGCATGGATCAACTCAAACATCTCTTGAACCAACAAAGGAGACAAACCCAAGGAGGGCTCATCCAAGATGAGCAGTATGGGCTCGGCCATCAAGCCCCTGCCAATGGCCAGCATCTGCTGCTCACCACCACTCATGGTCCCAGCCAACTGAGCCAGTCGTTCTTTCAAGCGAGGAAAAATCAGCAAGACCTTTTCTAAATTGATCTGGCGGTTTTGGCTTGCTCGGGAATACGCTCCCAATTGTAAATTTTCAAGCACACTTAAATTGGGGAATGTTTTACGACCCTCAGGGACTTGGATCAAACCACGCTTGACAATCTCTTTGTAATGAAGACCGGAAATCTCTTGGCCGTCAAAGTAAATATGGCCCTCGCAAGTTTTGATCAAACCGCACAGCGTGTTGTTCAAGGTGGTTTTACCCGCACCATTGCTTCCCAAAAGAGCGATCAGCTCTCCCTTGCACACTTGCAAAGAAATACCCCTGAGGATATTGACTTGGCCATAACCACTTTGAAGCGCTTGAACTTGAAGCAATGGATTCATCACGGTTCAGATCCTTGAACGCTTTGAGCCATTCGTTGGGCCATGCCTTGCCCTAGATAGGCTTCAATCACCTTGTTGTCCTTTGACACATTCGCAGGCGTGCCTTCAAAAATCAACTGCCCTTGAGACAAAACCCAGACATATTCGGCCAAACTCATCACCGCTTGCATCACATGTTCGATCATCAACACAGTCACGCCAGCACTCACCAAACCACGAATCACAGGAATCATCTCCTGAATCTCAAAAGGATTCAATCCGGCCAAGACCTCATCGAGCAACAACAATTTTGGCTCAGTGGCCAAGGCGCGCGCCAACTCCAAGCGCTTGCGACCTGCCACCGTCAACTGTGCGGAAGCTTGATCCAAAACCCCTGAGAGGCCAACTTGACTGGCAACTTTTTCGGCCAATTGCATGGCATCCTCTCGATGGGGGTGGTTCAAATACGCGCCCACACAAATGTTCTCTCTCACCGTCTGAGCGGCGAAGGGTTGAACGATTTGAAAAGTTCTGGTCAGCCCTAACCTTGCACACTGGAAAGCTGCAAGACCTGTGATGGCTTGACCCTTGAAGAAAATATCTCCCGCGTCGGGTTTGATAAAACCAGACATCAAAGAAAAAAGTGTGGTCTTGCCAGCGCCATTGGGGCCAATCAGTGCCGTCAAGCTGCCAGCTTGAATGGACAAACTCACACCCTGAACGGCCTTCAAACCACCAAACGAGTGGGACAGCGATTTGACTTGTAAAAGCGTCATGACTGAACCTTTGATGGATCTGAGATGGGCTGCGTCTGAGCCCCGTGGCTCTTCAAACCGTCTGCAGCTTTTAAGCGGTTGTCATCTCCTTTGACTGGTGCAGACACGCCAATCGACCCCGATGATGGAGGAAGTTTCACATCTCTTTGAAAACCCTGCCAACGAATCCCAGCAAAACCTCTGGGTAAAAAGACCATGATCAAAATCAGCAAAGCACCATAGATCACCATGTTGATCCCTGGCAGCTCACCAAACAAGTTTCTGGTCAGCTCCGACAAAATTTCAAGTGCAAAGGCACCCAGCACTGGCCCCCAAAGGGTACCCATTCCCCCCACAATAGCACCCACAAGCGCAGAAATGGAGGTGTGCGGACCAAAGGCCAAGGCGGGATCGATGTACTGAAAAACTTGCAAGTAAAACGCTCCAGCAACGCCCATCAAGGCCGCAGACAATCCACAGGCAATCCACTTGACTTGAAAAGGATCAACACCAAGGGCTTGTGCTGCGTCTTCGTTGTCTCGAACGGCTTGTAAATAGGCACCCAACCGTGAACGCCTGAGCCAAGCGGTGATCAAAAGCGCACAAACGACCCAAAACAACATCAACCAAATAAAACCAACCCTCGATGAAAACTGCATGTTACCCACCGACTCGGACAAAGGCAGCATCAAGCCCACACCAGCGCCCGTGAAATTGGCTGACAAAGCCAAAATCCGAAACACTTCGGCAAAGGCCAAGGTGATCAAGGCAAAGTAAGAACCCTTGAGTCCATACCTAAAGGACAAGCCACCCACCAAAAGCCCAAGCATGGCGCTGCTACCCATGGCCAAAACCAAACACATCCAGGGATTCCATCCGAATTGGATTTGGAACACGCCTTGTGTATACGCGCCCATGCCAAAAAACAAAGCGTGTCCAAAAGAAAATTGCCCTCCAAAACCACCCAATATGTTCCAAGACTGGGAAAGCAAGGTCGCAAACAAGGCCATCATGCACAGATTCAAGAGGACACCCGAATGAACGAACAAGGGTACACAAGCCATCAAGCCCGCAAAAATTGCAATGGCCTTCAGATCTTTCATGCTTTGAGTCCAAATAAACCTTGTGGCCTGACCAACAAGACCAAAATAAAAATCACAAAAATACCCACTTGACCCAAAGAATCCCCCAAGAAAAGCCCGCCAACAGATTCAATGACGCCAATCAACAAACCGCCCACACAGGCACCCAAAAAACTACCCATGCCCCCCAAAACCACAATGGTGAAGGCGACCAAGACAAATCCATTGCCAACGGTTGGGTTGACGTAAAAAGCCGGCAATAAAAAACAAGCAGCCGCCCCCAAACAAGCCAAACCGATACCAAAACACATGGCATAGACGTGCTCCACATCAATGCCCATCAACCGAGCACCGGCTTTTTCTTTTGCCACAGCTCGTATGGCCCGCCCCAGATCGGTCGTT
>CAIMNS010000134.1 GCA_903842945.1 uncultured Burkholderiales bacterium | reverse complement strand
TTGGGTAACATGGCCTGGGTCCTGGCCTACGACACGCAATATGCCATGGTCGATCGAGACGATGACCTGAAAATCGGCATGAAGACCTCGGCCATCACCTTGGGCAAGTACGACGTGCTGGCTGTGGGGGCCTTTTATGTGGCCTATCTATGGAGTTGGACCCTCCTCTTGAGACCCTATCAATTGGCGTGGCCTTTTGATGTGGGCATGGTGGTGGCGGCCATTCAGGCGGGTTTGCATGTGCTTTGGATCAAAGACCGAAGCCGAGAAGGATGCTTCAAAGCCTTTCGACTCAACCATTGGTTGGGTGCCAGCGTTTTTATGGGCGTGGCGTTCGGTTTTTTATTGAAATAAAAACGTACAGCCTTTGGGTCACAAGACGCATGAACCCCTTGATGCAGTCAGAAAGGGCGGCTTCACATCAACAACGACCTGAAGGGCCGAAAGACCCAAGCCTTAGGCGGGTTTGTGTTTCTTTTTCTTGGCGTGCTTCTTTTTCTTGGACTTTTTGTCTTTCTTGGGTGCAGGCGTGTCTGTTGGGGCTTGAGCGGCTGGACTTGCAGCGGCTGGACTTGCAGCGGGTGAAGCGCTTGTACTGATGGCTTGAGTGGCTGGTGCAGTCACGGGAGCTGCCGTTGGGGCTGCGCTTGGGCTTGCAACGGGTGACTTTTGGACCACGATCGGCATGCTTGGTGTGGTCTGTGTCGTTTGGGCTAAAGCGTTGAAGTGCGAAGCGATGGCTATGCAAAAGGCAGAAAGGACAAAAAGTTGTTTCATGGATACACCAAAAATTTTTCAACTCTCATTTTCGCACTGAATACGACGCCTATAAAGGCTGCGCTGGATTTCTTTTGAAGTAGATCCAAAGCACAGGCCGTGCTTTGTCCTCAAGCACCAAATTCTGCGCCCAACTCCTTGGCCCGTTGTTGGGCTGCAAAGAGGGCCTCTTGAATGTGTTGGGCGACTTGATGGTCTCGAAAATGTTCAAGGGCTGCAAAGGTGGTGCCCCCTTTGGAGGTGACCCGCTCTCTCAAGGTGGATGGGCTTTCGTCACTTTGAGAGGCCAAGGCGCTCGCGCCTACAAAGGTGCCAATGGCCAACTGCTTGGCGGCTTGAGGCTCAAGCCCCATGGCTTCACCCGCTTGGCACAGGGCCTCTATAAAATAAAACACATAGGCAGGGCCCGAGCCGGACAGGGCGGTCACGGCGTCGAGCAGCACCTCCTCTTTAACCCAGAGAAATTGACCCGTGGGGGACAAGATGTGTTCAACCAGTTTTTTATCGGCGGCCTTGACCTCTTGTGTTGCAAAGAGCCCTGTTTGCCCAAGTCCAACCAAAGCGGGGGTGTTGGGCATGGCGCGCACAACCCGGTGGCTGTTGAGCCAGTTGCAAATGCTAGGGGTGGAAATACCAGCGGCCACACTCAAATGCAATGGATGAGCGCAAAATGGGGCGCAGGAAAGTGCGGCTTCTTTGAACATTTGCGGCTTCACGGCCCAAATCACCAAGTCACAGGTCTGCAAAAAGGGGCCCGCTGTGTCCCAAGTGTGCACCCCAAAGCTGGCTTGGAGTCGCTCCCTTGCCAAAGCGTCGGGCTCGATCACATGAACATGCTGAGCCAGCGTCCCCACTTTGAGCAAGCCACCAATCAATGCGCTGGCCATGTTGCCGCCTCCAATGAAAGCAATTTGTGTGGGCGGGGTGAGTGCAGGTGTCATGGTTGGTGGCTCATGGGGTAGAGAGTGAAGTGGTGGTTCTGAGGTTGAGGTTCAAAAAATGCCTATACACCTTCAAATGTAGCAAAAAATCCACAACCCGAGTGTTTTGTTCTCTTTGGGTGTGGGAGTTGACATGTCCAGGAACTTGTGCCACAATAGCGGGCTCTGCTTTGAAAAAGGCATGAACTCTCCCCTAACAGACTTGTTTTGAAGCTATTCAAATCAACGATGGCGGGTCCAAGACTGATCAGGTAATCCTAAGCAATGGTGCTTAAAACCCCTGGTACAAGTTGGGAATTAAAAGAAATGATCCAGACAGAATCTCGATTAGAGGTTGCCGACAATACGGGCGCTAAATCCGTGCTTTGCATCAAGGTGCTTGGTGGTTCCAAGCGTCGTTATGCAAGTGTTGGCGACGTGATTAAAGTAAGTATCAAAGAGGCGGCTCCTCGTGGGCGCGTCAAAAAAGGCGAAATCTACAGTGCAGTGGTGGTCCGTACCGCCAAGGGCATTCGTAGAGGGGATGGCTCTTTGGTCAAATTCGATGGCAACGCAGCGGTGTTGTTGAACAATAAATTAGAGCCCATTGGCACACGTATCTTTGGCCCCGTGACGCGCGAATTGCGCAACGAGCGCTTCATGAAGATCGTGTCATTGGCGCCAGAAGTTTTATAAGGGGGTTGACCATGAACAAGATTCGCAAAGGCGATGAAGTGGTTGTACTCGCCGGGCGTGACAAGGGCAAGCGCGGCAAAGTGACTTTGAGAAAAGACGAAGATCATTTGTTGGTAGAGGGTGTGAATTTGGTGAAAAAACACACCAAACCCAACCCCATGGCCGGCACCACTGGCGGCATCGTTGAAAAATCGATGCCTATTCACCAATCCAATGTGGCTATTTTTAATGGGCAAACTGGTAAAGCCGATCGCGTGGGTATCAAATTACTCGCCGATGGCAAGAAAGTTCGCATCTTTAAATCTAGCGGCGAAGAGATCAAGGCGGCATAAGCATGGCACGTTTACAACAATTCTACCGTGAAAAGCTCGTCCCTGAGCTGATTGAAAAGTTTGGCTACAAGTCGCCCATGCAAGTGCCTCGCTTGACCAAAATCACCTTGAACATGGGTGTGAGTGAAGCCGTGGCAGATAAAAAAGTCATGGACAACGCGGTCAGTGACTTGACAAAAATTGCTGGCCAAAAGCCGGTGGTGACCGTGGCTAAAAAGGCGATTGCGGGTTTCAAAATCCGTGAAGGTCAAGCCATTGGTTGCATGGTCACCTTGCGTGGCGTACAAATGTTTGAGTTTTTGGACCGTTTTGTAACGGTTGCCCTGCCAAGGATGCGTGACTTCAGGGGTATCTCTGGTCGTGCATTTGATGGTCGCGGCAACTACAACATCGGCGTGAAAGAGCAGATCATTTTCCCTGAGATTGAATATGACAAGGTGGATGCCTTGCGCGGTCTCAATATCAGTATCACCACCACGGCCAAATCGGATGAAGAGTGCAAAGCGCTTCTCACTGGTTTCCGTTTCCCGTTTAAGAACTGAGGTATCACGTGGCTAAAGTTGCTTTGATCGAGCGAGAGCTCAAGCGTGAAAGATTGGTCGCAAAGTTTGCAAAAAAATATGCCGACTTGAAAGCCATTGTCAACAACGCTAAAAATTCAGACGAACAGCGTATGGCGGCAAGACTGGAACTTCAACAGTTTCCACGCAATGCCTACCCAACTCGTCAGCGTAACCGTTGCGAAATCACGGGTCGTCCTCGCGGAACATTCCGCCAGTTTGGTTTAGGTCGCGCTAAGGTGCGGGAGATGGCTTTCCAAGGCAACATCCCCGGTATCACCAAAGCGAGTTGGTAACAAGGCAGGAGTATTCAACATGAGCATGAGTGATCCTATCGCCGACCTTTTGACACGCATTCGCAATGCGCAAATGGTTGCAAAACCCTTGGTTTCCGTGCCTTCATCCAAAGTGAAGGTTGCGATTGCACAGGTCTTAAAAGAAGAGGGCTACATCGATAGCTTTCAAATCAAAACTGTCGACGGCAAGTCCGAGCTTGTGATTGAGCTCAAGTACTACGCGGGTCGTCCAGTGATTGAGCGAATTGAGCGCGTGAGCCGTCCTGGCTTGCGTGTTTATAAAGGTTGTGGCGCCATACCTCAGGTAATGAATGGTTTGGGCGTTGCAATTGTGACCACGCCAAAAGGCGTGATGACTGATCGCAAAGCGCGTGCTACCGGTGTCGGTGGTGAAGTGCTTTGTTACGTTGCATAAGGGCGGGAGAAGAAGATGTCTCGAGTAGCAAAAATGCCCGTCGCCATACCTCAAGGTGTGGATGTGACGATTCAGGCAGAACACATTAGCGTCAAGGGTGCCGGTGGCACGCTGACGATTGCCAACAGTGCGGTGGTCAACATCATCAATGACAAAGGGCAATTGACCTTTGCGCCGGCCAATGAGTCACGCGAAGCCAATGCCATGAGCGGCACGATGCGCCAATTGGTCAACAACATGGTGGTGGGTGTCACCAAAGGCTTTGAGAAAAAATTAAGCTTGGTCGGCGTGGGCTACAAAGCTCAAGCCACCGGTACAAAACTCAACTTGGCTGTTGGTTTTTCTCATCCCGTGAACATTGACATGCCAGCAGGTATCAAGGTGGAAACACCTGCCCCAACGGAGATTGTGATCAAGGGCGCAGATCGCCAAAGAGTAGGCCAAATCGCGGCTGAAATTCGTGCAATTCGCCCTCCTGAGCCTTACAAAGGCAAGGGCATCCGCTATGTGGATGAAAAAATCACGATCAAAGAGACCAAGAAGAAATAAGGAGCTGCACCATGATGTCCAAAAAAGAGCAGCGTATCCGTCGTTCACGTCAGACTCGCATTCGCATTGCGATCAAAGGCGTGGCGCGTTTAACGGTCAATCGCACCAACCTTCATATTTATGCAAGCGTGATCTCCGGCGACGGCACTCACGTTTTGGCCACCGCTTCAACCGTAGAGGCCGACGTTCGCAAGAGCTTGGGCGCGACAGGCAAAGGTGGAAACCTTCATGCGGCCCAAATCATTGGTACACGCATTGCTGAAAAAGCAAAAGCCGCGGGTATCGAGAAGGTTGCATTTGACCGTGCGGGCTTTGCCTACCACGGCAGAGTCAAGGCCTTGGCCGAAGCAGCCCGCGAAGCTGGCTTGCAGTTTTAAGCACAGATCGGATTAATAACATGGCAAAAGTTCAAGCTAAAGTGCAAGACGACAGTCGTGACGACGGCATGCGTGAAAAGATGATTGCGGTCAACCGTGTCACCAAAGTGGTGAAGGGTGGACGTATTCTGGCATTCGCCGCATTGACGGTGGTCGGAGACGGTGACGGTCGCGTTGGAATGGGCAAGGGCAAATCGAAAGAAGTGCCTGCAGCAGTTCAAAAGGCGATGGAAGAAGCGCGTCGCAACATGCAAAAAGTGTCGTTGCGCAATGGATCGATTCACCACAACGTCACGGGCCACCATGGCGCGGCTGTTGTGATGATGGCGCCAGCACCTAAGGGAACCGGCATCATTGCGGGTGGTCCTATGCGTGCGGTGTTTGAGGTCATGGGCATCACAGATATCGTGGCAAAAAGCCATGGCTCTTCAAATCCTTACAACATGGTTCGCGCAACTTTAGACGCGTTGGAGAAATCGACAACGCCCTCCGAAGTAGCTGCCAAACGTGGTAAGACCGTTGAAGATCTTTTCGTTTAAAGGTGGGAGATAAAAAATGACAACGCCTGGAAAAGTTAAAGTTCAGCTCGTTCGCAGCCCCATTGGCACCAAAGAAAGTCACCGAGCCACGGTTCGTGGATTGGGACTTCGTGGCGTCAACAGCGTGAAGGAATTGGAAGACACACCCGCGGTTCGCGGCATGATCAACAAGATCAGTTATCTCGTCAAAGTGCTCTAAAGGGTAGAACGATGGAACTCAACAACATTAAACCTGCAGACGGTGCCAAGCATGCCAAAAGGCGTGTGGGTCGCGGTATTGGCTCAGGCCTTGGAAAAACCGCTGGACGTGGTCACAAGGGACAAAAATCTCGCGCGGGTGGCTACCATAAAGTGGGTTTTGAGGGCGGTCAAATGCCTTTGCAACGTCGCTTGCCTAAGCGTGGCTTCAAATCACATTTGCTTAAATACAATGCAGAAATCACCTTGACCACGCTTGAGCGTTTGGGGATGCCTGAAGTGGATATGCTGACTTTGAAGCAAGCGGGTTTGGTGGGTGAAATGATCAAGGTCGTTAAAGTGATCAAAACGGGTGAATTGACAAAAGCTGTCAAGTTGACCGGTATTGGCGTTACGGCAGGTGCTCGTGCAGTGATTGAAGCTGCTGGCGGATCGATCGCTTAAGCCCAAACAGCAACGACCAGGACGCATCAATTGGCTACCTCCCCAACATTGGCAAAAAATGACAAGTATGGCGACTTGCGTCGTCGGCTGATCTTTTTGTGTTTGGGCTTGGTGGTTTATCGCATGGGTGCGCACATTCCTGTGCCGGGTATCGATCCCAACTCACTGCAAGAGCTCTTCAAGGGTCAGCAGGGTGGCATCTTGAATTTGTTCAACATGTTCTCGGGTGGAGCGCTTTCTAGGTTCACGGTGTTTGCTTTGGGGATCATGCCCTACATCTCGGCCTCGATCATCATGCAGTTGTTGACCTATGTGTTGCCCACTTTGGAGCAATTGAAAAAAGAGGGTGAATCAGGTCGTCGCAAAATTACTCAGTACACCCGCTATGGGACCTTGGGCTTGGCGATGTTCCAGTCCATGGGCATTGCCTTGGCGCTGGAGTCTTCTCAAGGCTTGGTTTTGTCACCAGGCATGGGTTTTAGGGTGACTGCGATGGTCAGTTTGACCGCAGGCACCATGTTTTTGATGTGGCTCGGAGAACAAATCACCGAGCGCGGACTGGGCAACGGGATATCTATTTTGATTTTTGCCGGTATTGCAGCGGGTTTACCCAATGCGGTCGGTGGTTTGCTTGAGTTGGTGAGGACGGGCGCCATGAGTATTTTGGTGTCCTTGTTCATCGTTATTTTGATTGGTTTGGTGACTTATTTTGTGGTTTTTGTAGAGCGCGGACAAAGAAAAATCTTGGTCAATTATGCGCGTCGACAAATGGGCAACAAAGTCTATGGCGGTCAGTCGTCACATTTGCCCTTGAAGATCAACATGGCGGGCGTGATTCCGCCGATCTTTGCGTCCTCCATTATTTTGTTGCCTGCAACGATAGCCAGTTGGTTCAGTACCGGTGACAGCATGAGATGGCTCAAAGACATCTCCAGTGCCTTGTCGCCTGGACAGCCCGTGTACATCATGTTTTATGTCGTGGCCATTGTGTTCTTTTGCTTTTTCTACACCGCGTTGGTGTTCAACAGCAGAGAAACAGCGGACAACTTGAAAAAATCAGGTGCATTTGTGCCTGGCATCAGACCGGGCGAACAAACGTCCAAATACATTGATAAGATTTTGGTCAGATTGACTTTGGTGGGTGCGGTCTACATCTCCTTTGTTTGTTTGTTGCCAGAGTTCTTGATTTTGAAATACAACGTACCGTTTTACTTTGGCGGTACCTCATTGATGATCATTGTGGTGGTGACCATGGACTTCATGGCCCAGGTACAAAACTATTTGATGAGTCAGCAGTACGAGTCTTTGCTTAAAAAAGCCAACTTTAAAACAACAGCGGGTGCTTGAACGACATGGCAAAAGATGATGTCATTCAAATGGCTGGTGAAATTGTGGAAAACTTACCCAACGCAACTTTTAGAGTGAAGTTGGAAAACGGACATGTGGTCCTGGGCCATATTTCAGGCAAGATGAGGATGCATTACATTCGAATTTTGCCTGGAGACAAGGTGACGGTTGAACTGACACCTTATGACTTGACCCGGGCAAGGATTGTGTTCAGGGCCAAGTGAATTTGAGCTTTGAAGGTGTTGAAAAGATGATTTCATTTTTGAGGGCTGTCCTCAGGGGTGACCTGAAAAATTTTGTTAGGAGAAAGAGCAATGAGAGTTTCAGCTTCGGTTAAGAAAATTTGCCGCAATTGCAAGATCATTCGCCGCAAGGGTGTGGTTCGTGTAATTTGCACGGAACCCCGTCACAAACAGCGCCAAGGCTGATTGAATAGGATTAAAGAGGACGCATATGGCACGTATCGCTGGCATCAACATACCCCCCCACCAACATTCTGAGGTGGGACTCACGGCTATTTTTGGAATAGGTCGTACACGCGCTCGCAAAATTTGTGAAGCTTGTGGGATCGCTTTTTCAAAGAAAGTCAAAGATTTGACGGACGCAGATTTGGAAAAAATCCGCGACCAAATCGCTCAATTCACCATTGAGG
>CAIMNS010000133.1 GCA_903842945.1 uncultured Burkholderiales bacterium | reverse complement strand
GATGTCCCCTGGGGATGGCTCATTCGCTACATGCATTCCACGGGCGCATCGGCTTTCTTTGTGGTGGTGTACTTGCACATGTTCAGGGGCCTGATTTATGGCTCCTACCGTCAACCTCGGGAGTTGGTGTGGATCTTTGGATGCACCATCTTTTTGTGTTTGATGGCCGAGGCCTTCATGGGCTACTTGCTCCCATGGGGTCAGATGTCTTACTGGGGCGCACAAGTGATTGTGAACCTTTTTTCTGCCGTGCCTTTCATTGGCCCAGATTTGGCCCTGTTGATTCGTGGAGACTTCGTGGTGGGAGACGCAACGCTCAACCGCTTCTTTAGTTTCCACGTGATTGCTGTGCCTTTGGTGTTGGTGGGTTTGGTGGCCGCTCACATCATTGCATTGCACGAGGTGGGCTCGAACAACCCCGATGGCGTCGAGATCAAAGCGAAGAAGGACGCCAATGGCATTCCTTTGGATGGCATCCCCTTTCATCCTTACTACACGGTTCACGATATTTATGGCGTGGGCGTGTTTTTGATCGTGTTTTGCTCGATCATTTTCTTTGCCCCTGAACTGGGTGGTTATTTCCTAGAGTACAACAACTTCATTCCTGCAGACCCCTTAAAGACGCCTGCTCACATTGCCCCTGTTTGGTACTTCACGCCTTATTACTCGATGCTCAGAGCCATCACCAGTGAGATGGTGAATGTGTTGATTCTGATCGCATTGGGCTCAGCGGCTTGGGTGGCTTTGAAGACGCAGTTATCTGTCGTCATCAAGGGTGCCGTGGCCGTTGCAGCGGTGGTGGTGTCTCTTATGATGTTCTCCATTGATGCCAAATTCTGGGGCGTGGTGGTGATGGGAGGTGCGGTGGTGATTTTGTTCTTCTTGCCCTGGTTGGACCATTGCGAGGTCAAATCCATTCGTTACAAACCCGAATGGCACAAAATCATGTACGGTATTTTCGTGGTCAATTTTGTCGTGTTGGCCTACCTTGGCGTGCAACCGCCGTCTCCCATTGGTGAGCGTGTGTCACAAGTGGGTACTCTTTTTTACTTTGGATTTTTCTTGTTGATGCCCTGGTGGAGCAAGATAGGGCAAACCAAAGTGGTCCCAGAGCGCGTTGTTTTTCAAGCGCATTGATCCACTCGAACGTTCCAAGAGTTAAGCCAAAGGCTCATCATGAAAAAAATATTACTGTCTCTTCTTCTTACTGTTTGTTCGTTCTCAACGGTGCTTGCCAACTCTGAGGGCATGGCTTGGGACAGAGCGCCCAACAAGACCAACGATGTGGTGTCTTTGCAAAATGGCGCCAAACTGTTTGTCAATTACTGTTTGAATTGTCACTCTGCGGCCTACATGCGATTCAATCGCTTGAAGGACATTGGACTCACCGAGGCACAAATCAAAGACAACTTGTTGTTCACCACCGACAAAGTGGGTGATAACATGAAGGTTGCCATGGACCCCAAGCAGGCCAAAGAATGGTTTGGGGGTGTACCTCCCGATTTGACGGTGATTGCCAGGTCCCGTGCGGGTCACAATGGAACGGGTGCCGATTACTTGTACACTTACCTTCGCTCCTACTACAGAGACGAGACCAAGGCCACAGGGTGGAACAATTTGGCCTACCCCAATGTCGGTATGCCCCATGTGCTGTGGCAACTCCAAGGTGAGAGAAAAGCGGTGTTTGAAACCGCCCACGAACACGGCCATGAGGCGCACGTGTTCAAAGGTTTTGAGCAAATCACACCAGGCACCATGACCTCTGTCCAATACGATGAAGCCATCGGTGACTTGGTGGGCTATTTGCAGTGGATGGGGGAGCCCTCACAAAACACGCGCGTTCAAGTCGGTGTTTGGGTTTTGCTGTTCTTGTTGGTGTTCACTTTCTTTGCATGGAGACTGAATGCGGCGTATTGGAGAGACATTCACTGATTCTCTCTTTGCCGGACCTTCCTGTTCGTGCGCTCCTTAAGGGAGGCTGACGAACGGGCCCATAGAGTGATTGGTTAAGTCCATCACTCTTTTTGATTTTTAGGAGCCTACCCCATGATGGTGTTGTACTCTGGGACCACTTGTCCCTTTTCCCACCGTTGCCGTTTTGTGTTGTTTGAAAAAGGCATGGATTTTGAAATCCGTGACGTGGACCTCTACAACAAACCCGAAGACATCAATGTCATGAACCCCTATGGGCAAGTGCCGATCTTGGTGGAGCGCGATTTGATTTTGTACGAGTCCAACATCATCAATGAATACATCGATGAGCGCTTTCCGCATCCGCAGTTGATGCCCGGTGACCCTGTCGACCGCGCTCGTGTGAGGCTTTTTTTGTTGAATTTCGAAAAAGAATTGTTCACCCACGTGACCATGCTTGAAGCGAGAAACGTCAAGGGCAATGAAAAGGCGCTTGAAAAGGCCCGGTCTCATATTCGGGATCGTTTGACGCAATTGGCGCCGGTCTTTTTGAAGAACAAATTCATGTTGGGTGAGAACTTCTCCATGTTGGATGTGGCCATTGCGCCACTGCTTTGGAGATTGGACCATTACGCCATCGAGTTGTCCAAGAACGCTGCACCCTTGTTGAAGTACGCAGAGCGTATTTTTTCAAGACCGGCTTATATTGAAGCTTTGACGCCTTCAGAGAAAGTCATGCGCAAGTGATGGCGCGTGGCAGAGATCTGCAAAGTTTTGATTGAGTTTCATGTCCATGTCCATCAATGACAGTTTGTCCACGCGACCGTATTTGATACGGGCTATTTTTGAGTGGTGTGTCGACCAAGGCCTGACCCCTTATTTGGTGGTGATGGTCGATGAGCGCGTGGTGGTTCCCAAAGAGTTCATCAAAAATGGTGAAATTGTTTTGAACATCAGCCCGGATGCGACTGGTGCCTTGAAGCTTGGCAATGAGTGGGTCGAGTTCAAAGCGCGGTTTGGTGGCGTTGCCAGAGATATATTGGTGCCCGTGGACCGCGTGTCGGCCATTTATGCAAGAGAAAACGGGCAAGGCATGTCCTTTCCTAAGGCAAGTCCACTCCCCATGGGGGGATTGAAATCTGTGCAAGCGGGTTCGGATGTTTCTTTGACGCATCAAGCCAGCAAGTCGGGTGACAAGCCCTCAGCGCTTCAAATGGTGTTTTCAAGTGACACAACTTCCGAAAAAACAGCGGGTCAAGACCTTGAAGGTTCAGAAGATCCTACGCCACCAACACCTCCGGTTGGTGGAAATTTGAAGTCACATTTGAAAAGAGTTAAATAAAGGCCAATCATCTAGTAGAATGCCTCTCGGTTAGCCGATTTAGCTCAGTTGGTAGAGCAACCGCCTTGTAAGCGGTAGGTCGTCAGTTCGAATCCGACAATCGGCACCATCAGTTTGTTCTTGGGCAGTTAAGTTTCACCACTTAGCTGCCTTTTTCATTGGGAAATCAATAAGTTAAGCGTTCAGTTCATCTCATATTTCCAATTATCAAATGATATTCACCCCCGAATGACACAGATCATCTGCATATTAAGAAAATTGGGAATCGTTTGAGCAAAACACAGTGCAAGGGAAGGCGGATGGTACCAACCGAGAATTAGGGGGGGTACGTTGGGGGTCAGGTATTCTGAAAATCACAAGCCCTACCCCTATTGCGTAGTTCAGTTCACCACTGAGCACCGGCTAAGTGGCGAACCATCCGCATACTGGATGTCGAATTAACTCAACAGAAATCCAGACATTCCCTTGACGGAATATTCCATGGAGGTTATATTCGCTCCATGAATTGGGAAGTTGAATACACAGATGAGTTCGACCAATGGTGGTCGGGGTTGACTGAGGAGGAGCAGGTCAGCTTGGCAGCATCTGTCAAATTATTAGAAGAGCGAGGGCCCCATCTTGGTTTCCCGCACAGCAGTGGCATCAATGGCTCAAAGCACAGTCATATGCGAGAGCTGAGAACCCAGCACCTTGGTAAGCCATACAGAACGCTGTATGCGTTTGACCCATTACGAAATGCAATCTTGCTGATAGGCGGCGACAAGACTGGTGATGATCGCTGGTACGACGTGAATGTCCCAATTGGCGACCGCTTGTATGACGAGCACTTGGAAGAACTCCGAACGGAAGGAAAAAAAGATGGCTAAGAAATTCTCTGATCTGCGTGCAAAGATGAAACCAGAGGCGCAGAAACGCGCTGCCGCAATGGCGCAAACAATGTTGGCTGAAATGCCACTGAACGAGCTGCGTCAGGCACGTGGTTTGTCGCAAAAGATGCTGGCCGAGGTGCTACAAGTCCAGCAACCCTCCATTGCCAAGATTGAAAAACGCACTGACATGTATCTGTCCACTTTGCGCAGCCACATCGAGGCTATGGGCGGTGAGTTGGATGTCGTGGCACGCTTCCCCGATGGAACAGTCAAAATCAGTAACTTCTCTGATCTTGGTAAAGTTGCCAGAGATGGATGTTTTTAATTTAAATTGGCAGCCAGCGTTAGACGATAAAAAATTTGCAGATTGATTCAAAGGGCGCAAAGACTCGGACAGGAGAATGCATGACTACGATACATTTTGTCTATTAGTTAGAAGTCATGCGTGGTAAATCAAATGACATGAACAGTGTTAATTAGGGCATGCTGACCACCTCTGGCGGCAGGATTGTTTGTCGGCGGTGTAGTGCCATGTCTAAACGCACCAAACTTCAGTGTGCTGGGCCAGTCATTAAGGGTAAAACCAAGTGCAAGTTTCACGGAGGTTTTTCTACTGGGCCAAAATCCGAGCTAGGTCGCCAAATCTTCTCCGCTGCCAAGACTGTCCATGGAAAAGATACACGAGTTGCACGAGAAAAGCACCGACTCATCGCCATGAAAATACGCCTTTGTGCAGCCCTCTTGGGCTTACCATGGAGGAGCGATGCTGGGACTAAAAGGCTTTGAAATCCTATGTAGGGGGTCTTTTGATCACCCTCTGGAATTAGTGGCACAGCACCTCATGGGCCAACTCATTGAAATCCCTTGATCAACCGAATATTTGCCTATACAATAAATCATGCAATTTATCTTTGACCCCCATAAAGACGAGCTAAACGTTAGAAAACATGGGATTTCGTTAGACCAAGCAAGTGTAGTTTTTAACCATCCCGACAAAATTACATTGAGTAGCATTCGTCAGGGCGAAGACCGATTGATGGATATCACACTGGTGGAGATTCACGGCGTGGTTTTGGTTTTGGTTTATGTCATACGTAATGAAGATACGGTTAGACCTATCTCATTGCGCAGGGCTTCAAGAGCAGAAAGGACTTTGTATGTCAACTGGATCAAAGTTAACAAATCGTAAAAGCACTCCCAAGGTTAATGATTGGAAACTTGTGAAAAAACAAGTTCAAGCCGATGAACCAATCGCTTTTGACCCCGAGGTCGACCCATACGATCCCAACGATGAAGCTGCGGTCAAGGCCTTTTGGGCAAGTGCAACGATCACTCGGGGCAGAGGTCGGCCTCCTGTGGCAGTTAAGCGTCCAACTTTAAACATGCGGGTGGATGCTGAGGTGTTGGAAGCGTTCAAGGCTACGGGGCCGGGCTGGCAAACACGCATTAACTCATTGCTGCGCGATGCAGTGAAGAGCGGTGCGGTTCGCTCTTGAAGCGCCTCATTCAGTGAAAATGACCAAACGCAACTTATTCGCTGAACTCACTGAAGGCTTTGATGCCTTGGCTGCTGCACCCAAGGGAAAGAAAACGCTTCGCACGACCGAGGTGACATTAAAGCCCGTGGTAGAGGCTGGTGCAGATGAGCTATGAGCTATCCGCGAAAAGCTAAATCTGTCTCGCCCTGTGTTTGCCAGCTACCTTAGAACCAATCCACGCACCCTTGAGAACTGGGAGCAAGGCCGCGCTAAGCCCAACGCGCAAGCAGCTTTGTTGATTCATCTGGTGTCGCGTTACCCAGATACGGTGAGCCGGTTGTCTGCGATCTAGAAATATGGGCAAGGGAAGTTGGCATGGACGTTACCATTCCCCTTTTTCGCATTTCCCAACCCACTGTGAACCTTTTCAAAGCGCAGGTTGTCAGACTTATAAAAGAATGTAAGGTACTGCATGGGCTGAAATATAAAGAGCAGAGCGGTGTTAATTACAAACGTCAGAAGTTATGCAAGCTGATGATTGATGCGCTGTATCAAGCGCACTTTAGTCGGAAGCCCTACCCAAGATGGAGAACCCGTGTAAAAACGTCAAAGAGCTGACCCTGAAAAAAAAGGAGCGGTTCCTGAACGGCAACGAGATCAGCACCTTCTATGACAACCAAGACTGGATTGGGGACTTACCAGAAAGTGAAGAGGTTTCAGGGGAATGACCCTACCCATTTAGAAAATAAGTGAAGTGAGCGTGGCAAATTTTCTTTTCTTTTCATAATTTTAAAATTATGAACAAGACCCCCGGGGGGTATATATTTTTGGGAATAAGATGACACTTTATTGGATGCCACCAACTCGGTGAATATCGCTTCAAGTGGGATCTTTGTACCGATGGTGTCGACTTGCCCTGCTTTGCAGACTCTGTTAGCCCAGTAGCTAGAATCAGGCCGCTTGCAAGTACATATCAATGTGAATGGATGTGTAAGTGCAACTCACACCACCGCCTTCAGTTCGCTCAAGCAAACCAAGTTCCGCCAAGATCACAATGTCATCGTGCACACGTTTCACATCACGATCAACAACACGGGCCAACTCACGCACAGACATCTCGCCCTTGCCCTGTGCAGATCGAACGATGTCCCACCGCTTAGCTGACAACTGGCCAAAGAACTGGGCTGGCGTTTCAAAGTTAAGAACTTCACCTTGATATGTATCTGCTTTGGCTGCAACGCCCACTTCACGAATTGCAGTTTTCCAGTCTGGCTGCATAGTAATGGTCAGGTTTCTCTGGGTCAAGATGCTCTCCTAGTTTCTACGGCTGCAATAAAGTCTTCCAACAATTGGTCAACGCTTGTGAAAGCGTAGGGTAATTCTT